>NZ_KV820908.1:0-4214 GCF_001815505.1 Staphylococcus sp. HMSC072B07
TATTTACGTTCTTATTTATATCCTTATTTACGTTTATTTTTGTTTCACACAAAAATAAACGCTCCCTATAACTATTAAAAGTTATAGGGAGGTTAGTGGCACTATGTGATTTAATAGAATGTTCAACTTTGAATTAATTTTCTACAAAACTCTTATTTTATCATTTAGAGATAATCCTTCAAAAAATAACTGGAACTTATAAATTCAAAATTAGTTATATACTTAAAAAGCAATCAAATTCACTTTTGGGATCTTGATATGAAGTGAAAATAATCGTTTCTTTTTCTCCTCGTATAAACCCACTTTTGTATTTAAGTCCTAAAATAAATGAATTACTAAATTTAAATAAATCATATTTATAATACTTATATACTTGATATAAATCATTTACAGTATAACTTTGTCGTTCTTTACTTCTAAAACGTCCAGTTAAGTTTGTAGCTATTGCGGTAGATAATTTTAATTGCTGTATCAATTGATTTATATATTCTCTTCTTTCTACATGATTATCAAACAACTCATTAGCTAATTCATAAATTTCAGAAGGGTGAGGTGAATTAGTCATATTTTTTAGTAATGTATAGATGTGAATTTTTAGACCTTCAACATAGCCATTTTTACTATTGTTGGTTGGCCAACTTTTCATATTGATAATTCTATCTTCTAATTTTTCATCTATAGCTTTTAAATAATAGATTAATGGACTCATTCCCTCAATTGTTTGTGATTTGTTACTGTTGAATTTTTCAATTATTTGTCCAGTTTCATTATTTATTCTAATATAACTCTTTCCTACTTTACTAAGTTTTTCAAAAAGATTATCACCATCAAATTTTATATCATTCATTTCCAAAATATCTGGTAAAGATTTCGCAATTTCTGGAAAATCTGTACCTGTCACAGAAGATTTTAATAAAGTTAGAGAATCTTCATTACATAAGTATTTTAAATCATTAATTAACAACTCTTTATTGGGATACCAAGTTATATTCTTATTTCTCACCTTATTTACTACTTGTTTCAATTCTGTATCCTTACATAAAATATAATCTGCATTGCAACATTCTAACTCTTCAACTAGCTGTAAATGTATTGAACTAGATTTATGACCTAAATCACTAATTTTTCCTATGGCAATTATCTTATTACCTGAATAAAATTTTGTTTGACTATTAAAAGCTCTAATCGCATTAATCATTGCTGGTAATGAAGCATTATGTGTATCATCTAGCAAGGTTAATTTATGCGATTTTGTTTGTATCTCTTTTAACGATAATATTTTGGAAAATGGTTTAAATTTTTTTAGTGATTTTTTCTTTATTGGCAAATTTAAACTTTTAAGTGCTAACATACTTGCAAGTGCATTATAGACCATTCCTTTACTAATCGTATTAATTTGATAAACTTCTTTTTCATTATTTTGGTTTTCTATTAAGAACTCAATATTCCCTTTATTATATCTGATATTTTTAACAGACAAATCAACTTTACTATCCTTATTAATACCATAAGTTAACACATTGTTAGTGTTTTCTTGTGCTTTATTAACTAAGTAATCAGCATATAATGTATCATTATTAACAATTGCTGTCCCATTATCTGAAAGACCTTCAAAAATTCTTGTCTTAATTTTAGCAATGTCTTTAACAGACTTAAAAGTTGAAAAATGTGCTTCACCTATGCCAGTAATAATTGCTATATTTGGTTTTAAGTAAACAGCTGTATTTTCAAGATAATTAATTGCATTCATAGATGTTTCAATTACAGCGAAGTCGGGATTTTTAATTAATTTCAACATATTACTATAAATAGCTGCTCTGACATTATTATTACCTCTATTTTCAAGTACATTAAAATCACTTAATAAACTAGTAATTAACATCCTAGTTGAACTTTTCCCCATTGATCCAGTTATAGCAATAACTGGGTTTTTATATTGATTTCTAATATATATAGCTAATTTTTTTAAAGCTTGAACAGAGTCTTCTATAATTATTTGTGGGGTGTTAAATGTTAAATCAGAAATATATTTTTCTGTTATAATTAATCCTATTTCTCCATTTTGTCTATCTACTAAATCATTACCATCTAGAGCGTTTTTATTTCTTCCTAATTCTCTTGACCATGTTTCTTTATTAGGAGATAAATACGCAGTTTTTTTACTTTTTATCAAATGATAAACTGTTTCAAAATCATTTATTTCATTCGATTCTTTATTGTTTGCATCTTTTAACTCTCCACCTATAATATTGTGGATTTTTTTAATTGTTAACATAATAAATACCTACCCTTTAAATTCCCTTTGATATTGTACATACCCTGAAAGATAATGTTCAATATCGTCAATTCGAACACGATAGCCATGATGCTTAATATAGAAACTCCCTAAGATTCTAGAGGGGTTTTTAAAATACATTGCAATTTCAGGATAAAAAAATCCAACTCTTTGATAATCTGCTCTAATATCAATAACTTCTTTTAAATATTTTTCATCTATCAAATGATTTACTAATTCTTCAAAACCAGTTTCTTTTGCTTTTTTAACTAATCTATAAGTAGCCATTAACATTTCTAAAAATGTTGGGAATGTTGTTTCTCGATTTTTAATATAATCAAGATAATTATTGACATTTTTAATTCCAAATTCAAAATATCTATCTTGTGGATTGATTTGGACTAATTCATTTGTACAATAACCTAACCAATGATCATGGTATTGCCAATATTTTTTCTCAATGAAACGATCCATTAATTTTTCTACAGTCTTCAACCATAATTCATTTTTATCTTTTTGATATAGTCTCAACAATGCAAGTGCTGCTTCACCATCATAATAAATAATTCTGAATTTTTCTTTAACGCTTAAATCTGGATAATTTAATATATGGGTTGTTTCATACGTGTTTTTATCAATCATTGTAAGGATGCCTTTCGCTACTTTTTGAGCGTTTTTAAGGTATTCAAGGTTATCTTCATGTTTTAAATATTCACATACCGCAAATATAAATGAAGCATTTTGTCCTAATTTGATTTCATTAGATTCGTTAGTATCATCATAAATATATGCTTTATCCCCAACCTCAAGTAACTGATTTGAAATAACATAATCAATTGCTTTTTCAACAGGTTGCAAACTTTTTCCTAGATAAGCCAATCCTTCTATTAAAGCATAAGTAGAAGAGGAATGTCTTAAGATATTATAGAAACTAATTTCCTTATCGAAATGCGGAAAATATCCATAAATATACTTACCACTATCTAGCAACATATTTTGTAAAAATGTGGTACTACTTTCAATTAATTGATCTATTTCTTCCTCTAAATGATTTATTTTTCTTAAACCTTTTCTATAACCCTTACTATGTAGTTCATATACTTCCTCATCATCTATAAAAAAACCTTTTGTATAGAATTTAACAACTTCTTTTTCATTATAAAATTCACTAGAAAAGACCTTTTTGTTAGTTGTATATTTTCGTAAATAATTATTGATGTTTTTTTCAGAAAGAAATAATTTTTTGGTAGTGTTATCTGGTCTAATAAAGGCATTAGCATTAATTTCTTCAGGTAAAACTGCTAAATTCCATAGACTATCAAATGCTATACCAAAATCCACATAGTTCCTTCTTGTAGTTACTAAAGTTTTTTTTAATTCTTTAAATAAAACTTTTTCTGTTGACATAACAACATCTAATTTAATCCACTCAGGAAACTCACCTGATTTCTTTTTAAATTTAAGTGCTGATTTTGAAATATCTTGCTTTAAGTACTTAGTTTTTTTAAACAGTTTAACTTGAGCTTTAATATTATGTCTACCTAAACTTAAAAAGACATAATCATCTTTTTTCACCTCATGATAAACTTCATCCATCAATTTATTTAATTTTTCTTCGAAATTCATTATTTCCTCCTCATTTATAATATTTTATTAGTTTATGATATTTAAAATAAAACCAGGCCATGTAAGGCCTGGTTTTAAACTTTACTTACAATAATGAAGCTTACCTATTATTTTTCTTCATTATTATTGTTTTTGCGACGTTTCCCAACTAAGAATAATCCTCCAAGTGCAGCAAATAAAGAACCAAATAATGTACTGTTTACTTGATCATTATCACCTGTATCAGGTAAAGATTTACCATCTGATTTTCCATGATTACCTTTCTCTGCATCGGCATCAGCATCGGCATCAGCATCTGCGTCTGCATCAGCAT
>NZ_KV820909.1:0-643 GCF_001815505.1 Staphylococcus sp. HMSC072B07
TCCACAGTTACTCGAATAATTAATAAAGCTGCTTCTCAAATAGCTCAAACACCGTTTAAATATTTACCGGAACACTTGATGATGGATGAGTTCAAAAGTGTTAAAAATGTTGTCGGTAAAATGAGTTTTATTTATGCAGACGCAGTAACACACCGTATTATTGATATTGTGCCTGACCGTAGGTTATTTGCTTTGAAAAACTATTTCTATCGTTATCCTCTTTCTGAAAGAAAACGTGTGAAAACAGTGTCTATCGATATGTACGAACCTTATATGGCTTTGATCAGAGAAGTTTTTCCTAATGCCAAAATTCTAATAGATCGTTTCCATATTGTTCAGTCTTTAAATAGAGCCTTGAACATGACTCGAGTAACAGTTATGAATAGTTTCAGAACAACTGAAAGACCTCTATACAACAAGTACAAGCGCTACTGGAAGATTCTTTTAAAACCATATGAACAACTTGAAGCTTTTGTTTACAGTAAGATGCCTTTATATAAACAATGGAAAACACCGAAAGGTGTTGTCGAACACTTACTGAGTTTTGACGAAAGACTTTTAAACACACATACACTCGTAAATGAGTTAAGATCCACATTGAAAGAAAACAATAAAGCTGCTTTTGAAACTGCCTTGAAAAATA
>NZ_KV820910.1:0-1831 GCF_001815505.1 Staphylococcus sp. HMSC072B07
GGGGCTGGGACATAAATACAGTCCAAAATAAAATCCGAGGAGAATCTTAAGTGATTTTCCTCGGATTTTTATGTAAAATATTTATATAACTTAAAAAGATAAAGCCCCCCAAGTTATAATTAGAGATTCACCACAAACCCAATCATAGGAGGAACTTTATGTATAAAAATTATAACATGTCTCAACTTTCACTGCCACTAATAACTGATTTTACTTTCACAGAAAATGATACTGCAAATATCGTTAATGAGATTGTAGAAAGAATGCCTGAAAATGCTTTTGCTGAATATCAAAATCACAGAGGTGCATCGTCTTACAATCCTCGTATGATGTTGAAAATCATCTTATACGCCTATAGTAATTCAATATTTTCCGGACGGAAAATAGAATTTGCATTAACAGATAGTATTAGATTTATGTGGTTAGCACAAGAACAAAACCCTAGCTATAAAACGATTAATCGTTTTCGTTCTAATCCTCGAACAAATGCTTTGATTAAAGAATGCTATGTAGTATTTAGAACCTTTTTAGTAGAAAATCATTATATAGAAGAGAATGCAATTTACATCGATGGTACTAAAATTGAAGCTGATGCAAATAAGTATACGTTTGTTTGGAGAAAGAATACAGAACGTTATAGTCAATCTAATATAAAGAAATCAAAAGAAATATACGAAGAGCTATTAGTAAAAGAAATTTTGCCAAATTTAAAAGAAGAATCATCTGAAGACATACAGACACATGAACTAGAGGCAATCGAAGATTGCTTAAGTCATAAAATTGAGGAACTAACTGATAAAATTGATTCTAACGATGATACGAAGCAAAGAAAATTAATACGTTCAGAACGTACATTATTGAAAAAATACAAAAAAGCAGTGAATGATTGTAAAGAGAAAAAGATGAAGTATGAAGAACAAAAGAAAGTTTTAGGAGATAGAAATAGTTATTCAAAAACTGATCATGATGCGACTTTTATGAGAATGAAAGACGATCATATGATGAATGGTCAATTAAAGCCTGCATATAATATTCAAGTAGGAACCAACAACCAGTTTGCCTTAGCCTTCGGTGTTTACCAAAATCCAACAGATACAAGAACTTTAGAAAGATTTTTATATAGAGTGCAAGAACTAAATGGTGACATACCTGAAAACGTTGTGTGTGATGCAGGTTATGGTAGTGAAAGTAACTATGGAATAGTCATAGATGTATTTAATAGAACGCCTTTAATGCCGTACGGCATGTTTTTAAAAGAACAAAAAAGAAAGTATAAATCAAACCCTTATAACTCTCTTAATTGGAATTATGATGAAAAAGATGACAGATATATTTGTCCAAACAATAAACTATTATTCTTTTCTGGCTATAGATTCCGAAATGATAAATATGGATATCAACGTCAATTTAAAGAATATAAATGTTATGACTGTATAGAATGTCCGCTCAGAAAAGAATGCATGAACCCTAAAGCCAGACCAGATACTTTGAAAACAATCAGAAGAAATATGGTTTGGGAATTTTATAAACACTTCACTAGAGAAAAGCTTTCAGATCCAAAAACTTCATCAATTTATAAACAAAGAAAAATTGATGTTGAAACTTTTTTTGGTAATCTGAAGGCTAATTTGGGTTTCACTCGAATGTCTGTCAGAGGTATTGAGAAAGTTGAAACCGAAGTTGGCATAGCGTGTATGGCTGTCAACGTTAGGAAATTGGCAGCTCTTCGAGCTGCGATTTTCTCTATAAACATAAAAAAGCGACGATTTTCAGAAATAATAATGAAAATCGTCGCTTTTATTAGAAGTCAGAACATTTATGTCCCGACCCC
>NZ_KV820911.1:0-87503 GCF_001815505.1 Staphylococcus sp. HMSC072B07
TTTATTTTGGACTGTATTTATGTCCCAGCCCCGTGTTCACAATGATTATATCTATTGAAGATGCGCGCAATACTTTAAGAGTGGATGGAGACTTTAACGATGAGATTATCATTCCATTAGTCGAGGCGATACCTAACTACTTGTACCTAACAACTGGGCGTGATTGGTTAGATGAATCAGTACAACCATTAGCACAGACAACAGCTAAGTTCATATTACAACTATGGTTTGATCCACAGACACAAGATAGTGAACGATTGAAGCGTACGATTGATAGTTTGTTAGTATCTTTAACAGCATTAGGACGTGATTTTGATGGCTAGAAGTATTCCGCAGTCCTTTTATAAGTCTGCTAAATGGATTAAGTGTAAAAACAGTTATATGGCTAAGCAAAATTATATTTGTGAAAGATGTGGGGCGCTAGCGAGTATTTGCCATCATAAAGTATATCTGAATGCTGAGAATTATAAGAATCCATATGTATCACTTAATCACGACCATTTGGAAGCATTGTGTCAAACGTGTCATAATCAGGAACATTTTGGAAGTATCGCAATTGGTGAAGGATTACAATTTGATGAAAAAGGAAACATTATAAAAATCAAATAAAATAAAAATAGGATACCCCCTATAACCTTGATATGAAAGGAACGCTTGGGAAACGGTGCTGGGAGTTAACTTATCCTCCACCCGACTTTCCAAAGTTTAGGGGTGGCTAAAAATAAAGTTAGGAGTAATTAAATATGAAATCGATTAATTTAGAAAAACTTAAAAAGTATATAGATGAAAATAATGTTAATAATAAACATATCGCTTATGATTTGTTAGAAGAGTTAACTTTTATGAAAGCTACAATGGAAGAATTAAAGCATACTGTACGTGAGCATGGCGCAACATATATCTTTACACAAGGTGAACAGTCGTATCTTAAAGAAAACCCCGCAATGAAGGCATACAATACCACTGTGACTAAATACAACGCCACATATAAGCAGCTGCTGACGTTATTACCTGATAACGTAGAAGAATCCAATGAGTTTATGGATTTTGTAAACAATGCTTAATTATATTGAAGAATATTACCGTCAAATCAAAAGCGGGGATATTGTGGCATCTAAACGCATCACAAAACAATATGAAAAACTCATTGATGATATGTACAACCACCCTCAATATATTTATGATCATGCTAAAGCAGAACGTCCTATCAAGTTCATAGAAACGTTTTGCAGGCATTCAAAGGGTGAACTGGCAGGTAAACCATTAATACTAGACTTGTTTCAAAAAGCCTATATTTCGGCACTATTCGGCTTTGTAGATAAAGAGACAGGTAAACGCCGTTATACTGAGTCATTCTTCTATGTAGCGCGTAAGAATGGTAAAACAACAATGCTTAGTGCAATAGCACTATACATGATGATAGCAGACGGAGAAAGCGGAGCAGAAGTTTATTCTGTGGCCTCTAAACGAGACCAAGCGAATATCTTATTTGACCAAGCACATGAGATGATTAAGCAAAGCCCTGATTTGAGCCGTAACATCAGAAAACGCAAGAGTGATTTATATTTCAGTCACAACTTCTCTAAAATGCAGTCACTGGGCAAGAACTCAAACTCATTAGATGGTTTGAATTCGCATTTGGTCGTGATTGATGAATTACATTCTATACAAGATAGAAACCTTTATGAAGTGATGAAACAATCACAATCTGCACGTACACAGCCATTACTTATCATGATTACCACAGCAGGTACTCATCGGGGAACTATCTTTGATGATTTATATGAGTATGCGTGTAATGTAGTAGATGGTAATTTTAAAGATGATAACTTTTTACCAATTATGTATGAATTGGATGAAAAGAAAGAATATAAAAATCCTGAATGTTGGCAAAAAGCTAATCCTTCACTAAATATATCGAAGCGTGTTGAAGATTTAGAGCGTAAAGTAGCACGTGCAGAGAACGACGCAAACAATCTTACAGGCATACTCACCAAAGATTTCAACGTACGTGAAACTAGCCATAATGCATGGTTGACCTTTGAACAGATTAACAATACAGCTACATTCGATATTAAAGATTTTGCTGATTGGTATGCAATAGGCGGAGCTGACCTTTCAATTACCACTGACCTTAGTTGTGCCACATTGTTATTTGTAGATCCAGAAACTGAAATGCGCTATGTCCATCAGATGTATTGGTTGCCTGAGGACAATCTGAGGAAACGTGTGGACAATGACAAGATACCTTATGACAAATGGCATGAACAAGGCTTATTGCGTCTGTGTCGTGGTAATACGATTAATTACAGCGACATTACAGAGTGGTTTGTTGAAATGATTGAGGATTATGAAATAACGCCACTGTGGATTTATTATGATAACTATTCAGCACGGTATTGGGTGGATGAGATGGAAGGACACGGCTTTAAAATGGTGCGTACGCCACAAGGTGCTAGAACCTTAAGTTTGCCTATGCAGAATTTAGGTGCTGATCTAAAGAAGCATAAAGTGAATTACAATAACCACCCTATATTAAAGTGGTGTTTGACCAATACAGGCATAGAGACCGATAGAAACGGTAACATTGTACCTGTTAAGAATCAATCACCTAAACGTCGTATTGATGGCACAGCGTCTTTATTAGATGCATATGTGGGTTTGTTTGATAACTATGAAAGTTTTTTAAGAGCGATGTAGGATATTGGTTAGTCAGAAAAGGACAAAAAAGTCTGATTGAGAGATTAAGGAGGTTAACAATGGCATATCATTTTAATAATCGAATTAAGATTTTCCAGAGAGTCAGCAGTGGGCCAATGCCAAATCAATTTGAAGAAAAAACTATTGCAAAACCGTGGGCAGATATAAAAACGATTCGTGGCAATGAGTTTCTGGGTTCTGGACTTACAGCATCAGAAATCCCCGTGAGGTTCATTATTAGATATAGAGAGGGGATAAATTCAAAGCAACGTATTAAGTGGAAAGATTTAGATTTCAATATTGAATCTGTGCAAAATGATAACGGCTTGAATAGGACGCTAACTATATACGCTAAAGCATATAAATAGTGTGCTGAGAGAGTGTCTGTGTTGCATTGAGGAAAGAAACGCCTCACAATTATTAGTGTAATTTAAAATGAGGAGGTAATTATGACTATAAATATAGACTATTGTAAGTATTTAAAAAATAAAGTGAAAAAAGTCAATTATATTATAGGTAAATTATATAATATAATTATGGAACCTGAAGAACTAGAATATAGTAGATCAGATACTTTAAAATTATCAGAATTATACTCAACCATTGATGTCATTGAAGGTTTATGTATGACAGATGATCAATTTCATAGGTTTATAGAGGACTACGTTGTGCATGTAAGATTGTTTTACTATAATCTGGCTGATATTATTACTGGTAAAGAAAATAATATATCATGGATTACAGAAGAGTATAATATGTATTCGAAAGTGTATAACGAAACATATGAATTATTAGATAGTATTAAATGATTATAGGAACTTTTCAGAATAAATGGGTTAAAAAGTTATGTATTTTTTATGTTTAAACTCTACTATAAGTGGTAATATATTTATTGTGTAGATATTGACCAAATCTACACTGCAAAACACACGCATTTGTTTGTAAATGCATCCCTATATTGACTCCCCCTTATTCTCTCGTGTGAATGGGGGGGCTTGTATATATGGTTAAAATATAGTATAGTAACTTTAGGGAATAGTAGCTTAGCGAACAGTGACGATTCATGTCCCGGGAAAATGTTTTTTCTATTCATTGTAAAATCCTTTATATTAAAGTGATTTAACCGCCTATATGGCGGTTTTTTTATGCTGAGAAAGCTATTTTTGAATTTAGAATCATAGATTATAAGAAAAAATCATAAACTATAACCTTTTGCTATGTTGAAATAACAAAAAAACCACCTTTATTGGTGGTTGAATCAAAAATATAAAAAGCGTTGGTTAAATTAACATAGAAACTGTTAATCATACCTTTTGGGTATATATGTATATTAACATATTTAAGTGAGATAGTGTAGGGAAAAGTAAAAGACAATATACATTTCCTTAATTTTTCCTTATTTTGCAAGAAAACCCTTTAATGATAAGGTTTAAAAAACATGAATTACCCCCTCGAAGGGAATCGAACCCCTATTTCAAGAACCGGAATCTTACGTGTTATCCATTACACTACGAGGGGTAAATATTAACATGCAATTATTAGTGTACCTGTCTCGTGTAGAGTGGTCAATATGATGATATTATAAAGATGTGAGTTTTATTTTTGACCATTTTTGACTTTTAGGTTAAAATAAGGATAATTCATAAAAGTACAAGGAGGAAATAGAATGAATTTAATTCCTACAGTAATTGAAACAACAAATCGCGGCGAACGCGCTTATGACATTTACTCAAGATTATTGAAAGACCGTATTATTATGTTAGGTTCAGCAATTGATGATAACGTAGCAAACTCAATCGTATCACAATTGTTATTCTTACAAGCACAAGATGCTGAGAAAGATATTTATCTATATATCAACTCTCCAGGTGGTAGTGTAACAGCTGGATTCGCAATTTATGATACTATCCAACACATTAAACCAGATGTACAAACAATCTGCATCGGTATGGCTGCTTCAATGGGTTCATTCTTGCTTGCAGCAGGTGCTAAAGGTAAACGTTTCGCATTACCTAACGCTGAAGTAATGATTCACCAACCACTAGGCGGTGCACAAGGTCAAGCGACTGAAATCGAAATCGCAGCAACACACATCTTAAAAACACGTGCTAAATTAAACAAAATCTTATCAGAACGTACAGGTCAATCAATTGAACAAATTGAAAAAGACACTGATCGTGATAACTTCTTAACTGCAGATGAAGCTAAAGAATACGGCTTGATCGACGAAGTTATGCAACCTGAAAAATAAGTTGTTATTAAATATAGAAATGAAAAGAGTTCCGGGGGTTTCCGGAACTCTTATTTTTGTCTTTTATAATGTTTTATTAAGTTAATGACGGTCCACCCTAATATAATAATTCCAACTATTAGGTAAAACAGTGCAATATATAAAGAAGGGATAGCTCGCGTCATTGAAAAACTGCCGATACATATTAAAAGTAATCCAGCAATGATTACTAAAATACGTGTTACAAGACTGCTTTTATCCATTCATACACCTTCATTCACTATACTTGATATATCTGTATAAACGCTCGAATTTTTTATGATTTCATTTAGTAATAAGCGCTCACAATACAAATATATTATATAGCTTTTTACTCATGAACTAAACTATCAAGTGCTGATTTCAAATCAGGATATGCAAATTTGAAACCATAAGCATCTAGGCGGTTTGGAATCGCTTTTTGCGTATCTAAGATAATCGTTGCTCTTTGTCCTAAGACTAAGCGTAACAGTGCACTTGGTACCCATAATTCATGTGGTTTGTGCATTGCACGTGCTAAAGCATAACCGAATAAGTTTTGACGCTCAGCAATAGGTGTTGTCATATTGAAGACGCCTGAAGCATCATCTTGATTGATTAAGAAAAGAATCGCACGTGTTAAATCTGTAATGTGAATCCATGAATACCATTGGAAACCAGTGCCTAATTTACCACCGAGATAGAAGCGGTAAGGCAATTCCATAGTTGGTAAGGCACCACCTTCATCTGAAAGCACCATACCAAAACGACCGATAATGACACGCGTATCATGTTGTTCGAATTTACGCGCAAAACGTTCCCATTGATATGTGATATCAGATAGGAAATCATGCGGATCGCATTTTGATAATTCTGTGTAAGTACGGTGCACATCTGGTGTATAATAACCTACTGCACTTGCGTTGAATAAAATTCCAGGGAACTTACCTTTATGTTCAAACAATTCATAAAGTGATTGTGTGGCTTGAATACGACTTAACATCAAAGTTTGTTTATATTCATCTGTCCATCTTTTATTCAATGATGCACCTGCTAAGTTAATCACAATATCAATATGATCTGGGACTTTATCTTCCCAACCTTCTTTACTCCAGTTAACATAGGTGATCTTATCATCTAAGTTTTGACGATCTTGACGAGTTAAAATAGTAATATGTGAATCTGTACTGTGTATTGCATCTACTAAATGACTGCCAACTAAACCTGTACCGCCTGTAATAAGAAATTCTTTCATTTTTATATTCACCTCATTAGTATTAAACAACGTTTTGGATACCGAAACCTAATAGATTATAGACATTCTAAACATTCATTATTTATTCAATATTTAGTCATTAATATGTCAATTTAAACTATGTAATCTTGTTTAAATCACTTATAGCTAAGTTATAATAGAAGTACCTTCGAAATTAATTAAACATCTCTTAATTAAAAATAGTATACCCCATAATATACATGCGAAGGTGAAATTTTGACTCCCTTTAGTATTGGACCTATGCGAGCAACGTATAGGTCCTTTATCATGTCTTTTTACGGTTGTTGATGTAGTATATTATAACAATCTTATATCAATTAATCATCTTACTTGGTTTTTGACCAATTGCCTTCTGTTAACCCATTCAAATAAATATTGAAATTATAAAATGTTTCCTAAGCAAAATAATGTATACCCTAGTGGAAAATGTTATGATATATAAATGAATACAGCTCAGATATAATAGTGAAGATGTTGTAAAAAAGGGTATGAGTTAATATATCAAAATAAGTAACTCAAGTAACTTATAGAAAAAGAAAAGGGATTGGAAAGAGGAGAGCACATGTCTAACAATAAAATGAGCAAACCCGCTAAGATACTAAGTGCTGTAATCGTATTTTTCTTATTATTCGGTTTAGCATTTGCGACTTTTGCTTTTGTAGATAATAACAAGAAGAGCAGCGAACGATACAGTCAACAACAGAAAAAAGAAGAGCAAGAGAAAAAAGATCGTGCTGAAAAGAAAAAACGAGAGGCAGAAAAACGCAAAAAAGAAAAAGAAGAAGAGGAACAACGTCAACAAGAAATTGCTGATCAACAAGCAGCAGAACAAGCAAGACAAAATGAATTAGCTGCACAACGTGAACAACAAAGACAACAAGCTGAACAAGCCCGTCAAAATGCAGCAACACAAAAAGCGCAACAAAAAGAACAAAAACCGCAAAAAGATAGTTCTGATGATAAAGAAGCACAACAAAAAGCTCAAGAACAAGCAGAGAAACAACGTGAGCAAGCTAGAGAAGCGGCTCAAGAAAGACAAAAAGCACAACAAGAAGCTCAGCAAAAACGTCAAGAACAAGCACAACAGCAAGCTAAAGAGCAAGCACAGCAACAACGAGAACAACAAGCTGCTCAGCAAAAACAACAGCAACAACAAAAACAGCAACAGCAAGAAAAACAACAACAAAGCAGTCAGCCCAGGCCAGGGCAAGAACAGCAGTCAAGGTCAGTAAATGAATCACAAAGCACTCAGCAAAGACAAGCACCACAACAAAATACACAATCAAGTCAGTCTTCAAGCTCGAACCAATCAAGTTCAAGTCAATCGAGCCAACAGAAGTCAGACGATTAATTCATAAAAAGGACCGCAATGCCAAAAGCACTGTGGTCCTTTCATTATGAGATAAAACTGATTAGCCAAGTGATAACGAGTGCGATAATCGCAACAACAGGTAAACAACCGCATCCGAATGGCGTGCAGCCGAAGGAATAATATTTTATTTTTCTATCCTGTTCGAAGCGGGAACGCTGGTGTTCACTTGGACTATGTTTAAAGTAATCATCATCTTTATAGCGAGGGTCATTGGGATCAATGACTTCAGGTTGGTCATTATTTGTCATGCAACTACCTCCTTCGTACATATCCATTATAAAGTAGGGAATACTGAAAATATAATGATAAGAAAAAGTAGTTTTCAGATGATTTCTTAAGTGGAAAAAGGGTATAATATATTTGTGAAGGTAGTGTTGTTCACAACAATATTACTTAAATAGAATTGAAGTGAGTGTTTAAGCTTGCTTTTTATTCCAGATGATAGTATTATGACAATTGTAAGAGATGTTATTTTTTTGTCCCACCTGGGACTAAAAACGTCAAAGCATGGTTGCATGTTGACCCTTAAATAAAAAGAGGAGGAAATAGTAGTGGAAGACTTGCTTAAAGTCCAACAGAAATTGATTCCTGAGCTTGTCGAAAAAATGTATCGAAGATTTACAATACTCACTACTATCAAAATGCACCAGCCAGTCGGAAGAAGAAGTTTAAGTGAATATATGAATTTGACTGAACGTGTGTTGAGATCAGAAACGAATACGTTGAAAAAGCAAGAATTAATCAAGGTAAAACCGACAGGAATGGAATTAACTCCTGAAGGCGATGAATTGATTGAATCCTTAGAATCATACTTTGACATGTATTCAGACGGTTATCATCTAGCACAACTGTTAAAAGAACGCTATCAAATTAAAAACGTTTATGTTGTTCCTGGTGATACCGATATGGATAGTGCTGTAAAAAAAGAGATGGGCAGCCAGGCAGGTCAGTTATTAGAACGAACTTTTTACGAAGATGCTATCGTTTCTATCACAGGCGGTTCCACAATGGCCTCTGTGAGTGAATCAATGCATGTACTACCATTCAAAACATTCTATGTCCCCGCAAGAGGTGGATTAGGTGAAAATGTGGTATATCAGGCGAATACGATTGCAGCAAGTATGGCACAGCAAACTGGCGGAGAATATACAACATTATATGTTCCTGACAATGTCAGTGAATCAACATATGAGTTGTTGCTTCAAGAGCCCTCAGTTCGAAATACATTAGAAATAATTAAACAATCAAATATAACCGTCCACGGCATTGGTGATGCGCTGAAAATGGCAAATAGACGTCATTCGTCTAAACAAGTGATTGAAAAGCTTCAACATCACAATGCAGTCGGAGAAGCATTTGGATATTATTTCGACAGCGAAGGTCATATCGTTCATAAAGTTAAAACGATAGGACTTCAAATGGAAGATTTAGTATCGAAGCAATATATCTTTGCTGTAGCTGGAGGTGCTTCAAAAGGAGATGCGATCAGAGCGTATCTATCCATTGCTCCTAAGAACACAATTCTAATTACAGATGAAGGCGCAGCAAGAAATATAGTTCAATCACAATCAATTTAGTTTAAAAAAGTGACTTCACTTTTTAACAATATCTTTTAAAGGAGGCCATAATAATGGCAGTTAAAGTAGCAATTAATGGTTTTGGTAGAATCGGTCGTTTAGCATTCAGAAGAATTCAAGATGTTGAAGGTATCGATGTAGTAGCAGTAAACGACTTAACAGATGATGAAATGTTAGCACACTTATTAAAATACGATACAATGCAAGGACGTTTCACTGAAGAAGTTGAAGTTGTAGATGGCGGATTCCGCGTGAATGGTAAAGAAGTTAAATCATTCGAAGAACCAGATGCAAGCAAATTACCTTGGAAAGATTTAGACATTGATGTCGTATTAGAATGTACTGGTTTCTACACTAGCGACGAAAAAGCACAAGCTCACATTGACGCAGGTGCTAAAAAAGTATTAATCTCTGCACCAGCAACTGGTGACGTTAAAACAATCGTTTATAACGTAAACCAAGATACTTTAGACAGCTCTGACGTAATCGTTTCAGGTGCTTCTTGTACTACAAACTCACTTGCTCCAGTAGCAAAAGTATTAAATGACAGCTTCGGTTTAGTAGAAGGTTTCATGACTACTATCCACGCTTACACTGGAGACCAAAATACTCAAGACGGTCCACACAGAAAAGGCGACAAACGTCGTGCACGTGCAGCAGCTGAAAACATCGTTCCTAACTCAACTGGTGCTGCTAAAGCAATCGGTAAAGTAATTCCTGAAATCGACGGAAAATTAGACGGTGGCGCTCAACGTGTTCCTGTAGCAACTGGTTCATTAACTGAATTAACAGTTGTATTAGACAAAGACGTAACAATCGAAGAAGTAAACGAAGCTATGAAAGCAGCTTCTAACGAATCATTCGGTTACAACGAAGACGAAATCGTATCTTCAGACGTAGTTGGTATGACATTCGGTTCATTATTCGATGCAACTCAAACTCGTGTTATGACTGTATCTGGTCGTCAATTAGTTAAAGTTGCAGCTTGGTATGACAACGAAATGTCTTACACTGCACAATTAGTACGTACTTTAGAATACCTTATCAAAGACGTAAAATAATCTATAAACAATAATATTAAGGTCTGAATTTAACAAGCGGTAATGTGTTGTTGAAATTCGATGACCAGCTTATGAGTAAGCGGGGAGGCACATACGCTTCTCCGCTTATTTTCATTAAGTACATGGTTATTAGAGTAGATATTTTCAGAAACATGAAAAATTTCATTTGATTCTGTATTTATATCTGCATTATTTCTGCCCATATGCTAACCTCAAATTACAGACATTTTATAAATTCGCGCTTTTATTCAAAGGAGGAAGTTTTGATGGCAAAAAAACATGTATCTGATTTAGATTTAAAAGGGAAAGTCGTATTAGAACGTGCAGACTTCAACGTACCATTAAAAGATGGAGAAATTACAAACGATAACCGTATCGTTCAAGCTTTACCAACAATTGAGTATATCCTTGATCAAGGTGGTAAATTAGTTTTATTCTCTCACTTAGGTAAAGTTAAAGAAGAAAGTGATAAAGAAAAATTAACATTAAAACCTGTAGCAGTTCGCTTAAGCGAAAAATTAGGCAAAGATGTTAAATTCGTACCGCAAACACGTGGTAAAGAACTAGAAGATGCAGTTGCTGCATTAAAAGAAGGCGAAGTACTTTTAGTTGAAAATACACGTTTCGAAGACTTAGACGGTAAAAAAGAATCTAAAAATGATCCAGAATTAGGTAAATACTGGGCATCTTTAGGTGATGTATTCGTTAACGATGCATTCGGTACAGCACACCGTTCACACGCTTCAAACGTAGGTATTGCATCTCACTTAGAAAGTGCAGCTGGCGACTTGATGGAAAAAGAAATCAAATTTATCGGTGGCGTTGTAAACAACCCTGATAAACCAGTTGTAGCAATCTTAGGTGGAGCGAAAGTTTCAGATAAAATCGGTGTAATCGAAAACTTATTAAATGTTGCTGATAAAGTCTTAATCGGTGGCGGTATGGCATATACTTTCCTTAAAGCACAAGGCTATGAAATCGGTAAATCTTTATTAGAAGCTGACAAAGTAGACTTTGCTAAAGATTTATTAGAACGTGCTGGAAACAAAATCGTTTTACCAGTTGATGGTAAAGTAGCTAAAGAATTCTCAAACGATGCACAAATCACAGTTGTAGATATCGATCAAATTCCTGAAGATCAAGAAGCATTAGATATCGGACCAAAAACTGTTGAATTATTCAAAAAAGAATTAGAAGGTGCGCATACAGTAGTATGGAACGGACCTATGGGTGTATTCGAATTCGAAAACTTCGCACAAGGTACTATCGGTGTTTGTGAAGCTATTGCTGAATTAAAAGATGCAACTACAATCATCGGTGGCGGTGACTCAGCTGCAGCAGCAATGATGCTTGGATTCGAAGATGACTTCACACACATTTCAACTGGCGGCGGTGCATCATTAGAATATCTAGAGGGTAAAGAATTACCTGGTATTGCATCAATTAGCGACAAATAAGTTGTAACTTATTAATAAACTTTCAAGGAGCGTTTTATAATGAGAAAACCAATTATTGCAGGTAACTGGAAAATGAACAAAACAGTACAAGAGGCAAAAGACTTTGTTAAAGCTTTACCTCAATTACCTGATACAAACGAAGTTGAAGCTGTTATCTGTGCACCAACAATTCAATTAGATGCATTAACTACAGCAGTTAAAAACGGTGAAGCTGAAGGATTAGCAATCGGTGCAGAAAACACTTATTTCGAAGATAACGGTGCTTTCACTGGTGAAACTTCTCCAGTTGCGTTAGCTGACTTAGGTGTGAAATACGTTATCATCGGTCACTCAGAACGTCGTGAATTATTCTTCGAAACTGATGAAGATGTTAACAAAAAAGCACATGCAGTATTCAACCACGGTATGACACCAATTATCTGCGTAGGTGAAACACTTGAACAACGTGAAGGCGGAAAAGCTGAAGAAGTTGTCGGCGAACAAGTTAAAAAAGCATTAGAAGGCTTATCAGACGATCAATTGAAACAAGTTGTCATTGCTTATGAACCAATCTGGGCAATCGGTACTGGTAAATCTTCAACTGCTAAAGATGCAAACGAAATGAGTGCATTCGTTCGTAAAACAGTTGCAGATCTTGCTAGCCAAGAAGTTGCAGATGCAGTACGTATTCAATATGGCGGCAGCGTAAAACCTAACAACATTGCTGAATATATGGCTGAATCTGATATCGACGGCGCATTAGTCGGCGGAGCTTCATTAAAAGTTGAAGACTATGTAAAATTATTAGAAGGTGCTAAATAATATGGCGAAACAACCTACAGCATTAATCATCCTTGATGGTTTTGCAAATAGAGAAGATGTACACGGAAACGCAGTTAAACAAGCGCATAAACCTAATTTTGACCGTTATTATGCAAAATATCCTACAACTCAAATCGAAGCAAGTGGTCTCGAAGTAGGTCTTCCTGCAGGTCAAATGGGTAACTCAGAAGTAGGTCACATGAACATTGGTGCTGGCCGAATTGTTTATCAAAGTTTAACTCGCATTAATAAATCAATTGAAGACGGCGACTTCTTTGAAAACGAAGTATTAAACGAAGCAATTGAACACGTTAAAGCAAACAATTCTGCATTGCATGTATTTGGTTTACTATCTGACGGTGGTGTACACAGTCACTACACACATCTATTTGCAATCTTAAAATTAGCTAAACAACAAGGGCTTGATAAAGTCTATGTACATGGTTTCTTAGACGGCCGTGACGTAGATCAAAAATCAGCATTAAAATATGTGAAAGAAACTGAAGAACAATTCAAAGAAATCGGTATTGGTCAATTTGCATCAATTTCTGGTCGTTATTATGCAATGGACCGTGACAAACGTTGGGAACGTGAAGAAAAAGCGTATAACGCAATTCGTGACATCAATACACCTGAGTATGCAACAGCAGAAGAAGGTATCGAAGCAAACTATGCGAATGATTTAACTGACGAATTCGTTGTACCATTCTCAATCAAAGAACAAAATGAAGGCGTTCAAGATGGAGACTCAGTAGTATTCTTCAACTTCCGTCCTGACAGAGCGGGCCAACTTTCTGAAATCTTCACAAACAAAGATTTCAAAGGCTTTGAAGTGAACCAACCTAAAGATTTATTCTTTGCGACTTTCACAAAATACAACGATCAAGTTGATGGTCGTGTTGTATTTGAAAAAGTAGATTTAAAACAAACAATCGGTGAAGTTGCTGAAGCAAACAACTTAACACAATTAAGAATTGCCGAAACTGAAAAATATCCTCATGTTACTTACTTCATGAGTGGTGGACGCAATGAAGAATTTGAAGGAGAACGTCGTATTTTAATCGACTCTCCAAAAGTTGCAACGTATGACTTAAAACCTGAAATGAGCGCGTATGAAGTAAAAGATGCTTTATTAGGCGAGTTAGATAAAGGTGACTTAGACTTAATCATCTTAAACTTTGCGAACCCAGATATGGTTGGACACAGTGGTATGTTAGAGCCTACTGTAAAAGCAATTGAAGCAGTAGATGAATGTCTTGGTGAAGTCGTAGACAAAATCTTAGAAATGGGTGGCCATGCAATTATTACAGCTGACCATGGTAACTCAGACCAAGTATTAACAGACGATGATCAACCAATGACAACACACACAACTAACCCAGTTCCAGTTATCGTTACTAAAGAAGGCGTGACATTACGTGAAACTGGTAAATTAGGAGATTTAGCTCCAACGTTACTTGATTTACTTGATGTTAAACAACCTGAAGAAATGACTGGTGAGTCATTAATTAAACATTAATTGTTCACAATCAATATCGTTTAATTAATTCATTTTTTAAGCAAGACAAGTTATAATATATATGAAAGCAATTATGAAAAGGAGATTATCAACATGCCAATTATTACAGATGTTTATGCTCGCGAAGTCCTAGATTCTCGCGGTAATCCAACAGTTGAAGTAGAAGTATTAACTGAAAGCGGTGCATTCGGTCGTGCATTAGTACCATCAGGTGCATCTACAGGTGAATACGAAGCCGTAGAATTACGTGACGGTGACAAAAAACGTTACGGTGGTAAAGGTGTTACTAAAGCAGTTGAAAACGTAAACGAAATTATTGCTCCTGAAATCGTTGAAGGAGAATTCTCAGCATTAGATCAAGTTTCAATTGATAAAATGATGATTCAATTAGACGGAACAGAAAACAAAGGTAAATTAGGTGCTAACGCTATCCTTGGTGTTTCTATTGCTGTTGCACGTGCTGCAGCTGACTTCTTAGGTCAACCACTTTATAAATATTTAGGTGGATTCAATGGTAAACAATTACCAGTTCCAATGATGAACATCGTTAACGGTGGTTCTCACTCAGATGCGCCAATCGCATTCCAAGAATTCATGATTTTACCTGTTGGAGCTGACACATTCAAAGAAGCATTACGCTGGGGTGCTGAAATCTTCCACAACTTAGCTAAACTTCTTAAAGGTCGTGACTTAGAAACTGCAGTAGGTGATGAAGGTGGTTTCGCACCTAAATTCCACGGTACTGAAGATGCTGTAGACACAATATTAGAAGCAATCAAAACTTCTGGTCTTGAACCAGGTAAAGATGTATTCTTAGGATTTGACTGTGCTGCTTCTGAATTCTATGAAGACGGCGTATACGACTACACTAAATTCGAAGGTGAAGGCGGCGCTAAACGTACTTCAGCTGAACAAGTTGACTACTTAGAAGAATTAGTTAACAAATACCCAATCATCACTATCGAAGATGGTATGGACGAAAACGACTGGGATGGTTGGAAACAACTTACAGATCGTTTAGGTAAAAAAGTTCAATTAGTAGGTGACGACTTATTCGTTACTAACACTAAAAAATTATCTGAAGGTATCGAAAAAGGTATTGGTAACTCAATCTTAATCAAAGTTAACCAAATCGGTACTTTAACTGAAACATTTGACGCTATCCAAATGGCTCAAAAAGCTAACTACACAGCAGTTATTTCTCACCGTTCAGGTGAAACTGAAGATACTACAATTGCTGACATCGCAGTTGCTACAAACGCTGGTCAAATCAAAACAGGTTCATTATCAAGAACTGACCGTATCGCTAAATACAACCAATTATTACGTATTGAAGACGAATTATACGAAACAGCTGAATTTGACGGCATCCATTCTTTCTACAACTTAGACAAATAAGATAGACTTTACTGATATTGAGTTCACGCAAAATTTAATTCAGTAACTTTACTACAGAAACTGTTAAGGTCTCATCAACCTTTGCAGTTTCTTTTTTGCTTTCTAATGCAGACACTCCCGCTCATGTTCAAGAACTGATATAATGAAAAACAATGGAAGTATTCTAAAGGCATGAAGGAGTTTGAAAAAATCATGGATACTGAAAACAATAAAGTAATGCGTGCAAAAAAATCGGGTAGATTTATAGCATATGCTTCACTCTTTTTAGCAATGATGTACGGCACATACATTTTTGTAGTGTTGGATAAAAGTGTTATTACAGACTTATTGACTTCTCATCAGATTGATGCAACGAAAAACGCAGTCGGAAATTTCTTAAATAGTTATCGCTTAACAGGAATTATGTATTTATTGGCTTATTTATGTGGATTGATCGCAATTTGGAATCAACACCCTTATTTATGGTGGTTCTTATTTGCGGTTTATATTTCACAAACATTTTTTACAGCAGTAAACGCAGGCCCAATCTTACAAAGTATCGTCCATGTGAAATCATTCTATATGACATTACCATTATGGATTACACTAGCAGGATCGTTGATTTTGGCGCTGTATATGTTGATTATTTCTATCAAACGAAAAAGTACTTTCAATCGATAGAATCCTCAGTGTGTTATGAATTGAATTTGATAAATAGACACCTAACGTGTTATAATTGCTAGGTATATTATGAATGGAGGAGTAAAGCATGCACATTTTGTTGACAGTTTTATTAGTTATAGACTGTATCGCATTAATCACAGTTGTGTTACTCCAAGAAAGCAAAAGCAATGGACTTTCAGGGGCCATCAGCGGGGGCGCTGAACAGCTCTTTGGTGGAAAACAGAAACAACGCGGCGTGGATTTATTCTTAAACCGTGTCACAATTGTCTTATCTATTGTGTTTTTCGTTTTAATGCTCGCAATTACTTATCTCAATATGTAAATGTAAGGTCCGACAATGTTAAAGTCGGGCTTTTTTCATTATAATGGTAATTGTGTATTGTATATTTAGAAAGAGATGAAGGGATTGAACGACATGCAGATTAAATTGCCTAAACCGTTCTTCTTTGAAGAAGGTAATAGAGCAGTGTTATTATTACATGGATTTACAGGGAATTCATCAGACGTGCGCCAATTAGGCCGTTTCTTACAAAAGAAAGGTTATACTTCTTATGCGCCGCAATATGAGGGACATGCAGCACCGCCGGAAGAGATTTTACAATCTAGTCCGCATGTTTGGTTTAAAGATGCGTTAGATGGCTATGATTTCTTAAAATCTAAAGGCTATGATGAAATTGCGGTAGCCGGCTTATCCTTAGGTGGAGATTTTGCTTTGAAATTAAGCTTAAATAGAGATGTAGAGGGTATTGTAACCATGTGTGCGCCTATGTTTATTAAGACAGAAGGCTCAATGTACGAAGGTGTCTTAGAGTATGCACGCAACTTTAAGAAATACCAAGGAAAAGATCAAGAGACGATTGATCGAGAAATGGAAGCTTTCCAACCTACAGGTACATTAAAAGAATTACAACAAACAATTCAAAATGTCAGAGATCATGTAGATGAAGTCATGGATCCATTATTAGTCATTCAAGCTGAAAAAGATGCCATGATTAATCCTGATTCAGCAAATGTGATTTATGAAGAAGCGTCTTCTGACGAAAAAGATATTAAATGGTATGCCGATTCAGGGCATGTAATTACCATTGATAAAGAAAAAGAACAAGTCTTTGAAGATATATATGAGTTTTTAGAAGGACTTGATTGGTCTGAATAAGACGAATAAAAAATTATAAATAAGAAAGAAAGGAGGGGGCATCATGGATTTAAAACAATCTGTCACAGAAATTATAAAACAACCTGACTATGAACCCATGTCAGTTTCAGATTTCCAAGACCGTTTAGGTTTAGATAATGCCGACTCATTTAGAGATTTAATAAAGGTGTTAGTTGAACTGGAACAATCAGGTTTAGTTGAACGAACAAAAACAGACCGCTACAAAAGAAAGGGTAATCAAAAAAATATGAAAGATAACTTAGTAAAAGGAACGTTAAGCCAAAACAAAAAAGGGTTTGCTTTCCTTAGACCTGAAGACGAAGATATGGAAGATATCTTTATTCCACCGACAAAAATCAACCGTGCGATGGATGGCGATACTGTTATTGTAGAAGTACAGCCCTCACGCGGAGATTTCAAAGGTAAAGTCGAAGGTGAAGTCAAATCTATTGAAAAACACTCAATCACACAAGTGGTAGGAACTTATACAGAAGGCCGTCACTTTGGATTTGTGATTCCTGATGACAAACGTATTATGCAGGATATCTTTATCCCTAAAGGTCAAAGTTTAGGTGCTGTTGAAGGTCATAAAGTGTTAGTTCAAATTTCTAAATATGCTGAAGGAAATGATAATCCTGAAGGTCATGTGTCTGCGATTTTAGGACATAAAAATGATCCAGGTGTAGATATTCTATCTATCATTTACCAACACGGTATTGAAATTGAATTCCCTGATGAAGTCTTAAAAGAAGCGGAAGCTGTACCAGAATATATAGAACCGTCAGAATTAGAAGGCCGTAAAGATTTACGTGATGAATTGACGATTACAATTGATGGTGCAGATGCGAAGGACTTAGATGATGCGATTGCGCTTAAGAAATTGAAGAATGGTAATACGCAATTGACAGTCAGCATTGCGGATGTCAGCCACTATGTAAAAGAAGATTCAGCATTAGATAAAGAAGCGTATGATCGTGGAACAAGTGTTTACTTAGTAGACCGCGTTATTCCAATGATTCCACACCGTTTGAGTAATGGTATTTGTTCATTGAATCCTAATGTTGACCGTTTAACATTAAGCTGTCGTATGGAAATTAATTCAGATGGTAAAGTTGTTAAACATGAAATCTTTGATAGTGTCATTCAATCTGATCATCGTATGACATATGATGAAGTCAACCAAATCATCACTGATCATGATGAAAATGTGCGTGCACAATACCCAGATGTGACACCGATGTTAGACTTAGCAAAAGAATTAAGTGAAACATTAATTCAAATGCGTAAACGTCGTGGTGAAATCGACTTCGATATTGATGAAGCGCAAGTGATTGTTAATGAAGAAGGAATTCCAGTAGATGTGAAGATGCGTGAACGTGGTGAAGGTGAACGTTTAATTGAATCATTCATGTTAGCAGCGAACGAAACAGTCGCTGAACATTTCAATAAAATGGAAGTACCCTTTATCTATCGTGTCCACGAACAACCTAAATCAGATCGCTTAACGCAATTCTTCGAGTTTATTACGAACTTCGGTATTCTAGTAAGAGGCACAGGAGAAGATGTATCTCCAAGTACGCTTCAAGAAATTCATGAGAAAGTAAAAGGTCTGCCAGAACAAACGGTTGTATCTACAATGATGTTACGCTCAATGCAACAGGCACGTTATGAAGATGTGAACTTAGGTCACTTCGGCTTATCTGCAGATTATTATACGCACTTCACATCGCCAATTCGTCGTTATCCTGACTTAGTAGTACATCGTTTAATCCGCAAGTACTTGATTGAAGATTCAATGAGCGGCAAAGAACTTCGCAAATGGGAAGACAAATTGCCGGAAATTGCGGAACATACGTCTAATCGTGAACGTCGTGCTATCGAAGCAGAACGTGATACAGATGAACTTAAGAAAGCAGAGTTCATGCTTCAACATATTGGTGAAGAATTTGAAGGTATTGTCAGCTCAGTCGCTAACTTTGGTATGTTCGTAGAATTACCGAATACTGTTGAAGGTATGGTTCATGTATCAAGTATGACAGACGATTATTACCAATTCGCTGAAGGTCAAATGGCTATGATTGGTGAACGTACAGGTAATGTTTTCCGTATCGGTGATACAGTGAAGATTAAAGTCGTCAACGTAGATGTTGATCAACGTATGATTGATTTCCAAATCGTAGGTATGCCTGAACCAAGACGTAGAAAATCAAATGAACGTCCTGCACGTGGCACAACGATTCAAACGAAAACACGTGGTAAAAGCTTAGGCGGCGACAAGAAAAAAGGTAAGAAGAAACAGCGTAAAGGTAAAAACCAACGTAATCGTGATAAACAAAAGGACACGAACCACAAACCGTTTTACAAAAGTAAAAAGGTAAAACAAAAAGCGCGTAAAAAGAAAAAATAAGAGATATTGAGTGGGATGGCCGCTCCTCTCTTTTTATAAAATTTTCAACAAGAGGTGAACACGATGTCGAAGAAGAAGAAAAAGTCTCCTGGTACTTTAGCGGAGAATCGTAAAGCCAGACATGACTATAATGTAGAAGATACGATTGAAGCGGGCATTGTGTTAAAAGGTACAGAGATTAAATCGATTCGTCGTGGCAGCGCAAACTTAAAAGATAGTTTCGCTCAAGTAAAAAATGGTGAAATTTACGTTCATAATATGCATATTGCGCCATACGAAGAAGCCAATCGATTTAATCACGATCCAGTGCGACCAAGAAAATTACTCTTACACAAAAGAGAAATTGAAAAATTAGGCACACGTACAAGAGAAATCGGTTATTCGATTATCCCATTAAAACTGTATCTGAAACATGGTGTATGTAAAATGTTGATTGGCGTCGCAAGAGGTAAGAAGAAATATGACAAACGTCAAGATCTTAAAGATAAAGCAATTAAACGCGACATGCAGCGTGCGATGAAAGATCGTTATTAAGGGAAAGCAGGTTAAACCTGCTTCCCGCATTCTTAGTTTATTTGAAAATCATTTATAAACAATTATATTGATTACTAAATGCATATTTGATATGATAAAGAGTGCTATTGGATTCTAGTGAATAGAATCTATTTAATATTATTTCGGGGGCGTTTTGGATTCGACAGGGGTCCCCAGAGCTTATTAAGCGTGTCGGAGGGTTGTCTCCGTCATCAACACACACAGTTTATAATAACTGGCAAAACAAACAATAATTTAGCAGTAGCTGCCTAATCGCACTCTGCATCACCTAACAGCATCGCCTATGTGCTGTTAACGTGATTCAACTTTAGTAGGATACGCTAGGCACTGCTGTTCGAAGTCTGTCTAGAAGAGATTAATCGAACTAGCATGATGTTGGTTGTCTATTTCCTACCATCATGTGAAATTTGAATAATAGACTACACACGTAGAAAGATTTGTATCAGGATCCTTGGACGCGGGTTCAAATCCCGCCGCCTCCATACATAGAGCCTTTAACCATTGCGGTTAGAGGCTTTTATTTTTTGTTGCTACAGAAAAAAGAACGGTGAGAAATTCACCGTTCCTAAATTGTTTTAGAACATAGACATTTATTTTAATTCGATTTTTGCTGTTTCTGTTCCCCAAAAACCAGACTGTACTTGCAATACTAAATTATCTTTTTCAGCAATACTAGGTGCTACATCAAATACAAGTTTTGCATTTTTTGTACTTTCGGGATTGATTTTGTCACCAATAAAACCTAAATCATCAGGCGATACAGCTTGGTTTGCAGTGATTGTTGCAGAACCATCAGCTTCAAATGTTTTTTTATCGCTTAAAAGTTTAAAGAACGAATCGGTAATGTCTACAGCTTTATCTCCGTTATTTTTAACTGTAATATCTAATACTATGAATTTGCCTTTTGCATTATTTGTCATTACATCTCCAACTTGATCTACAATGGCTTTATTAGTTACATTAAACTCCATTTTTCCGACTTTAACAACTTCGTTCATTTTATTCGATGATTTTGTTTCTGGTTTTTTATCATCTTTTTTTGCCTCTTGTTTATCTGATTTTTGTTCTGTTTTAGTCTTGCTTGTGTTATTGCCAGTCGGTGTCTTATTAGTCATCATATTAACCACACTTATTGCAACTAACACAGTAATCAAGATTTTTACCCATAACTTCCAGTTTTTCTTAAACTTCCACATTAGGAATAATCCTACTGGGAATACAAATAATAGCATTAAAATTGTGAACCAAGTTAACTGATACCACTTTTCTTTTTCTTTCATGTTGATTCCTCCTGATGTTGTTTTTTTTAATTAAGCGTAAGAAAACTCAGTTATCAATCTTAGATTTTATGAATCAAGTAAAGTTAAATACAATGTCCGCTTATTTATCAATGTAAATAAGTAGTTAGTATCTAAAAAATTGCTGTCTTCATATAGAATCGAAGAGATAATAGATAACTAAATAGTGCAATATAGTTACCTTAATTATTTTATAACGTTTAAATTATATCGCTTTAATCTTTGTTTTTAACAAAACGGGCTAAATAATTTAAAAAAATTGAGGTGACTGTCAAAAAAGTGTCATTAAAATATCACTAAAATATTTTAATATTAATCTTTGTGAACTGAATTAAATGACTTGTTCATGTATAAGTCCTTAAGATTTATGATGGTGCAGAAATATTATAGAATGTATGAATATGAATGAGAAAGGTGATATGAGTATGTATATAAATCCAAAAGACTTAGAAACAGGAAATATGTATAAAATGTTGATAGGTACAGTGACACCTAGACCAATTGCTTTTGTCACTTCACAAGATGAAAAAGGTAATGTAAATGCAGCACCCTTTGCATTCTTTAATGTAGTGTGTCCTGAACCACCGATGCTGATGATATCTGTAGGTAAAGATAATGGGGAACTTAAAGATACAAGTGCAAACATTCTAAGTACTAAAGAATTTGTGGTGCATATTGTAGATGAAGATATCGTTAAAGATGTGGTGAAAACAGGCGATAATTATGGGGCTGATGTGAACGAACTAAACATGACTGATCTTACAACAACTGATTCTAAAGTTGTGAATGTACCTAGTGTGAAAGAAGCCAAAGTTCGATATGAATGTGAATTAGTTCATCATTTAGAATTAGGAGATGAACAAAAAGGAACAGACATGCTTGTAGGACAAATAAAGTCAATTTACATTGATGATGAAATTTATGATGTAGATAAAGCTTATGTGGATGTTGAAAAATTAAATCCAATTACACGTGTAGTAGGTAATCATTATGTAAGAATTGGTGAGCCTGTAGAAGATTTATTAGATAAATAAAAGCCACTATTTGTATAAAAAGGTCTAACATTGATTGATGAATTTTATCAATGTTAGACCTTTCTTTTTTAACTTAAGCGTCTAGCAATGTGATCAAAGAGTCTTGCTGGTAAAATGGCATGTAAGAAAACAAGAGGTTTTGCGCCCATACCGATTAAATAACGTGCTTTAGGTTTCTTTTTTGAAGCGGCCTTTAAAATAGTATCGGCAATAATTTTAGGGTTTGAAAGTAAATTAGAATTATATTGTTTGTGCATACCTTCTGCTGCTTTAAATGCCGCTTTTTCATATGCACCGCCTTTAGCTGATGCTGCTAATTGATCTGCTGCGATATGACCCCAATCAGTTTTGATGCCACCAGGTTCAATAATAGAAACTTCAATGCCAAATGGCTCAACTTCCATTCTTAAAGCATCACTGAAAGCTTCTAAAGCGTATTTAGTGGCATGATACCATGCGCCAAAGTATGAAGTGAAACGGCCACCCATCGAGGATATATTAATGATTTTCCCAGAATGTTGTTTACGCATATAGGGCAACACTAATTGAGTGAGTCGCGCTAAACCAAAAAGATTTACTTCAAATTGTTTTCTTGCTTCTGAAATTTCTACATCTTCTATGGCTCCGTATGAACCATAACCCGCATTATTAATGAGAATATCGATACGATTTTGTTCTGAAATCACTTGTTCAACAGTTTTTTGTATGGATGATTCATCTGTAATATCCATTTTTATTGCATGTATATTTTTTAAAGCGTTCAGTTTTTCTATTCTTCTACCAACGCCATAAACAATGTATCCTTTATCAGCTAAAAGTTGTGCTGTTTGAAAACCAATTCCACTTGTTGCACCTGTAATTAATACGACTTGTTTGGTCATATCATCACTCCTTTTCTATTTAGTGAATTAATCATACCTGATTAATGAGAATTATGGAATTAAATTGCATTCTAATCAATTTTACTTGATTTATTATAGTTTTATAGGTTTCGTTTTCCATCATCTTAATGACAAATATTTGTGATTTTAATGATTATATTGTCTGAATAATTGTGGTATCTAAATTATTTTGAAGAAATGAGGCAAAAGGGTATACAAACCTAAATAATGGGTGTAGTATAGTATTTAAGTAATTGTTCGTGAAATTGATTTGCAGTTTTAATTCGTATGAATTTACTCCCATTGATTTTTATAAACAAGTTACAAATATTCGTGCAAAAGCACATACGGAGGATTTTTATATGAATAGTGGTACAGTTAAATGGTTTAACGCAGAAAAAGGTTTTGGATTTATCGAAAGAGAAGATGGTAACGACGTATTCGTACATTTCTCAGCTATCCAAGGCGAAGGTTACAAATCATTAGAAGAAGGCCAAAAAGTTGACTTCGACATCGTTGAAGGCGACCGTGGCGAACAAGCTGCAAACGTTGTAAAAATGTCATAATTTTTACCTAAACTGATTAAAACAGCACAACAATCTGAAAAGGTTGTTGTGCTGTTTTTTATTTACCTTCTTATTTATTGTTTGTAGTGATCGAATTTACCAGCTTCGATGTCTGCTTCTCTTCGTTCTATTTCATCATAAACTGCTTGTTGTTCAGCTTCATCACCATCATAGTATCCTTGTTCAATTGCATGTTTGGTTTGAATTTCAGCTGAAGATAATCCACCGTTATATTTTTTTCGTAATGCATCGATATATTCTTCTTCTGTTTGCGCTGCATTGATTTCCGCATTTACATCTTCTGTTGGCTCCTCAGCTTGTGACTGTGCATTTTGATTGTAGACAGATTGTTCAGCACCACTTTCTATACGCAGTGAGCTTTCATATGCGGCACTGGCAGGACCTTCTGTCACATTGCCTTGTGGAATTACGCCATTCGCAACGGCACTATTATAAGCTTTGATCTTATCAATTTCTGCATAATTACCATAAATTACATTTTCTAAAGTTGCTCTGTCGGTGATATTGCTTAAATCAACTTGCTGGCTTTGTTGATTTTGTTGATTCTGTTTTTCTGCAGTTGATTCATCTTTATTTTGCTGTTCAGTGTTTGCTTGTTGTTCGTCTTGCGTATTATTTTCTTTTTGTTGATTTTTGTCTGTTTGTTTTTTCTTTTCATTTTCTTCATTTTTAGATTGTGATTTGTCTTTCTTTTCAGTAGCTGCTTTGTCTTCGGTATCTTCTTTTGGTTTTTCATCATTTTGCCCGCATGCTGAAACGATTAATATACTCATGGCTAAGAGTGCAAATAACTTTTTCATTGAATCAACAACCTTTCTCTCTGTATGTGTATTACTTAACTATAGCCATCTTTCAGATGGTATAAAACCCTTTTCAAAATAAAAAAGACCTGTAAAAACAGGTCTAGTGAAGATTAGGTTATAAATAAATATTACCTTTTGCATATTGATAAAATCGTTTTTTGCTTGGGATGAAGAGTGCTAATACTGTGACAACACCTAATTTACCGCAAATCATCACAATAATAATGATGATTTTAGTTAATGTACCATATTCAGAAGTGAAGTTCATACTTAAGCCGACTGTACCAAAAGCAGATACGACTTCGAAGATGACTTTCATGAAAGGTGTTGTTTCATTTAATAGACTAACAATAAATGTGACAGTTAATACAAAGATAAAGCTGACTGTTGTGACCGCAATGGCTTTCGCAATTGTTTTAGGTTTGATTGTTCTGCTGAAGATAGTGGTATGGTCTTCATTGCGTAAAGTACTATAAACAAACATAATCATAACAATGAAAGTTGTAACTTTAATCCCACCAGCAGCACTAAACGGCGCACCACCGATAAACATAAGTACCATCATCATTAATGCGGTAGGGGTATGGATTAATTCTAAGTCAACAGATTGGAAACCTGCTGTTCTTGTTGTGACGGATTGAAAGAATGAAGTCCCAAGCTTACCCCACATACTGAAAGGTTTTAAAGTATTGTTGAACTCTAATAAAAAGTAAAGCGCCATGCCGCCAAAAATTAAGACTAATGTTGTTGAAAGCACAACTTTGGTATGTAGCTTTAGTTTATTTAATCTTCTAGTTTTTACTAAATCTGACATGACTACTGGTCCCAGCCCGCCCATAATAATTAAAATGGGAATGACAAGCGTAACAACTGGATCATCATTAAATCCAATCATATTCTTAGAAAATAATGCAAATCCTGCATTATTAAAGGCTGAAACAGAAGTAAAGATGCTGATAAATAATCCTTTGCCGAAGCCATATCTAGGTACGAAAGATAAGGCAAGTAATAACATGCCTATAAATTCTGTAGACAAGCTATAGAGTGTTAGTTGTCGAATTAAACGAACCATTCCGCCTGGCTCATCAACATTCCAAGTGACCATGATTAATTTGCGTTCATGCATAGAAATTCTGCGATTCGCTATGATTAAAGTGAGTGTCGTAATGGTCACAATCCCTAAACCGCCAATTTGAATTAAAAACATAATAATAAGGTCACCAAGCCAGTTGAATTGCGAAGTAATATCCACAGTTGATAGGCCAGTGACTGTAAATGCGCTTGATGCGACAAAGAATGCATCGATAAAAGATGTATATTGTTTACCAGTCCATGGCAAATATAATAACAGTGCACCTAGTAATGTCGTGCTCAGAAATAGTAATAAATAAACAGTTAAGGGTTTCTTTAGGAAAGCCACATAAACACCTTCTTTAATAGGGTAGATTTTGGTGTATATTTTAAATACAACTGTTATTATACATCCATTTTCTGTAATTGCATCTGTCAATTACCAAAAAATAAAAATTAATTTTTTGTAAAGTTTTTAAAGGTTGATTGCAATCTTCAACTTTAGCCAGATAGGGTATCAATATTGTATAATTAAAATGAATAATTTTAAGCAAAAGGAGAAATATATGAAGAAAATACTTACACCGCTTATTATTATCGGCATTGTTATTGTCATCATTGGAGTTACAATGATTGGCCCATATAATAAACTTGTCGGTATGGACGAAGATACGAATACAGCACTTTCAAACATCGATAACCAATTACAACGTCGTGTAGACTTAATTCCTAACCTTGTGAACACTGTTAAAGGTTACGCTAAGCATGAAAAAGATGTATTTAAACAAGTTTCTGATGCACGTAGTAAACTTGCAGGTGCATCAACACCAAAAGAGAAAGCGGAAGCTAATGGCGAAGTCAATTCTGCATTAAGCAGATTATTAGCTATCAGTGAAAATTATCCTGATTTAAAAGCAGATAAACAATTTACAGGATTACGTGACGAGCTTGCAGGTACAGAAAATAGAATTGCAGTAGCACGAAATGATTACAATACATCTGTTAACAAATATAACCAAGCGATTCGCCATTTCCCAACAACCATTGTAGCTAAGCTATTCGGATTTGATAAGAAAGAATACTTTAAAGCCGAAAGTGGTGCAGATAAAGCACCTAAAGTTGATTTCGGCACTGACTCATCTCAATGATCAGAAAAAGTGCCAGCGTCTTAGCTGTCATATGGGTTGGGATGTTACTCGTCGCACAAAGTATGTTTGCGGCATCAGATAAATTTCCGGAATTAGAACAACCTGTTTTTGTACAAGACCACGCAGATTTGATTACGAGCCAAGATAAAGATGAGATGGCTAAAAAAGGCCAAAAACTTCAAGACGGTACAGATTCAGACATTTTGGTGATGACCATGAAATCAATCGGACAAACACCAAAAGAAGATTATGCTTATCAAGCAGGCCGACATTATAAAGTCGGTGATCAAAAGCATAGTCGAGGCGTTGTAATTTTAGTCAATTTAGATAACGGCAATGAATATCAAAATCGTGGTATTCAAGTTGCGGTTGGCCGAGGGTTAGAAGGTGTCTTAAATGATGCTAAAGTCGGCGCATTGATTGATGATAACTTCATGCCTTATGCTGAAAAAGCAGGACAGGCTGATAATAAAGAAAAACAAAAAGCATATTACAGTCAAGGCATCACACAACTTTATAATGCAATTTGGAAAGAAATAGCCAAGGCTTATGGCTATGATGGTGAAAAATTTACTGAAGATACACCTAAAGCGCAAAACCAATCAGAAGGTGATGGGCCATTCAGCTTATTTGGTATTATTTTTATTATTATCATTATCATCATTATTATCTCCATTAAAAATGGTGGCGGCGGACCTCCAAGAGGGGGCGGTCGCAGAAGAGATAATACAGGTACTTGGTGGGTCGGCACTGGAGGTTTTGGTGGCGGTTCATCAAGTGGCGGTGGTTTCAGCGGCGGCAGCTTCGGCGGAGGCGGCGGCTTCGGCGGCGGAGGTGCTGGACGCGGATTCTAACAACCGAATTGTATTTATCAGAAGCAGAGCATTTCGTGCTCTGCTTTTTTATGAGGTTTAATTGTTTAAAATGTAATGTTCATTCTGAACTCATAACTATTTAAAGATTCGCACGAAATTATGAATTTTATGTAAAAGATGTGTATAAAATATATCAATTTAAATAAGAATATCTTGTATTTCTTGTGTGTTTAGGCTAACTTTATAATTAAGATGTATAAATGATTGCATATAGAGAACAAAGTCATCTTAAAATTTTCGAACATTGCGTTACAAAAGAGAAAAGGTTTGGATATAAATACAGTTGTTTGTTAAATAAGATTTTTTTATTAACTGTATTTTATTCCGATGCTTATGTTATACTGTTGAAAAAGCCTATTTAACTGATAAGAATGATTTCCTCTTTGGTGGAAATTTATCGTTGTTAATGTTTTTTCATTCAGAAATATCTTTAAGTGGGGTTGTTACATGAGTTTTTATAAGTTTATTATTACTTTTATGGAAGATGATACGCCATTCGGACAATTAGCCGATTGCATTGTAAGAGATCATAATTTTCCTAAAGAAGAAACAGATATAGATAATATATATGATTATGTACATGAGAATTATTTTGAACATCATCTTTTAGAATCAGCTAACAGAGCCATCAGTGTATATAAAAGTAACTAAAAGAAAAGCAAGTGCATCTCAAAATTGTGCACTTGCTTTTCTTATAGATAAAAATAAATCGTAAAAATTACGATTTATGGTTTACAAATGACGAAACGTCATGTAATATAAAACGTAACCGTTACGATTTACGGTCACTTAATTACAACTTACTTTACTTAATCAATTCGGTACACGGGAATGTACCGAATTTTTTTTGCGTTCATTAGTGTTTTTCACAACGTATTAATTAACGTCTGCAGCCTTTTTAATAGGATAGATCAACCAATGCTCATCAATATATTCATCGCCATATTTACGAGAATTCGTTTCAAAACCTATTTTTGAGAAACCGTACTCACTATAGAAAGTCAGTGCACTGATATTATTTGAAGCAACAGGGGCCATAATTTTCTCAATTTGAAGTTCAGTACAAAAGTTTGCGACAGTATTTAATAACTTCTCATCCAAATGGTCAATATCCTTCACATACATATTTTCAATTATAGCTTTATGCTGTGTTCCAACTATAATTGGATGGAATAATGTCAAAGCTCCCACTAATTCATTATTAAAAAATACACCGAACAGATATTGTGCATTGTTATTGGCGTCTATCAACTTTTTGAAATATTCCCTGCACACTTTGTCCTCATCATAAATCGCCCAAGTATAAATATTTTTTGGATCACTTGTAGCTTCTTTAAATAGCTGATAGACCTCTTCTAAATCATCAGGATTTAGTAATCTAATTTCTTTCATGGATTTAACACCTCTCTTATGACTTTCTTAACTTTTGCTTAAATTTAATAATGTGGTCATTATTGATAAGTTTAATTTAATATTATTATATACTTTTAATCAAAGCAACACTTAATAGGTGTCCCTAAGAAAAAAGTAAAGTTTGAAAAGCGATTGTTCACAATATTGGACGATTTTAACCAAAATATATGGTATATCAAAAAGCTAATCTTATTTTAAAGTAGTTTTTAATCACACTATGAATATTTCGCCAATAAAATATCTGCAAACTTTTAATATGAAACTGTCTAATGATTGGTAGTTTAAAAGTATAAAATAACGCGCATTACACTCTAATACGCTGACTAATGTTAAACTATTATTAAAGAAACAAACTGGCCATATTATATAAGCAAGGGGTAGATAGGATGACGCAAGTAGAAATTGCTGTAACGATAGCACCAGAAGCTGACATAACACAGAAGTTGCAAACGGAGTTGATTGATGCGCAAGCAGCCATCGATATAATTGAACTAAGAATTGACCAACGTCAAACGATTGAAATTGCTGAGATTGAAACACTTATTGCCACGTTACGAAAAAGTCTTCCTAAAGTTAAGCTGTTAATCACATATCGCACAGCTTCACAAGGTGGAAATGGCAATAAAGCGCAAGAATCTTATTATGCGCTATTACAAGAATTAATGCAAGTTCAAGGTTATGACATGATTGATATTGAATGGGAAGAAGCGTATAAGGAAAAAATCACTGAATTAGTGGCTGAAGCGCAAGCAGCAGGTTTAGAAGTGGTACTGTCTCAACATGATTTTGAAGAAACACCAGCAATTGAACAATTGAAATTCACTTATTTTAAAATGAGTAAAACAGAAGCTGATTATCTAAAACTAGCAGTAATGCCAAAAGATCCTGAAGATGTGACCTATCTGTTAGATGCACTCTATGTATCTTCTCAAAGTGTCAAAATGAAAGTAGTAGGTATATCTATGTCTCATCTTGGTTTAGTATCAAGAACGGCTCAAGGTGTATTTGGTGGAAGTATTTCTTATGGTTGCTTGGGAGAGCCGCAAGCGCCAGGACAAATACATGTTACTAAATTAAAAGAAATTTTGACATTATACGAATCAAACAAATAATTTGATATAATATGTATTTCAATCTATACTGTAATTGATAATGGTTATCATTAATATAAAGGAGAGTTAGATTGTGGAATTAAGAGATGCAATTTCATCAAGAAGAAGTGTGAAGATATTCGACCATGATATGCATATAGATGATACAGCGCTATATGAAGCACTAAAACTCTCTACAGATGCACCAAATCATGGGATGAGAGAACCATGGAGAATCATTCATGTCTCAAAGGACAGACTAGGGGATTTAAGTCGAACTGTTTCTCGTTATGCATTTAGAAATGAACCAGAGAAACAACAAAGTCACTATGATGCAGTGACAAAATTGGGTGGATTACTCGTATTAATTGTAAAACGAGATCCTAGACAAAAAGAAAATCTTGAAAATCATCTGGCATTCGGTGCTTATGCACAAAACTTGATGCTGCTGTTGCATGAAGCGGGTATCGGTACGTGCTGGAAGACACCGCCATATATTTTCATGCCTAAAGTGAGAAAAGTAATAGGTGTCGAAGATGATGAAGATTTAGTTGGATTTTTATATCTTACTGATATGGACACGAAGATTCCTCCAAAGAAACCACGTCACACTGAGAACTTTATTTCAGAGTATTAATTATATAAGTAAAGCCAAGCTGAAATCAGCTTGGCTTTATTTAGTCTATATTACGTTATTTAAATGACTTATTTAAATGTTTCACTTAAGAAGTCTTCAACTTGCTCTGGTGATTTAGCATTTGCTGAGTGCAAGTGTGCTGTTTTTTCACCGTTTTTGAAAACAAGTAAACTTGGAATACCCATTACTTCGTAATCTTGAGCAACATCTTCTAATTCGTCACGATTTACGTTGTACCATTTATAGTCGTTGTATTTTTCAACAAATGGATCAATCCACATATCCATTGCGCGACAATCAGGGCACCATCCTGCTTCGAATTTAATAATCACAGGTTCGTTACTTTCGATAATTTTATCGAAATCTTCACGTGTTTTAATTGCTTCCATTTTCATTTCGCTCCTTTTTCTAATCCTATTATATATATTATAGCGAATTTGAACGTAAATTTAAAAATATTAAACCGACAATTTAAAGCGTTATTTTTAGAAATTTGGTATATTAGACATAATAGTTAAAGGAGGTCAAAAGATGATTAGATTTTATCAGTACCAAAACTGTACGACATGCAAGAAAGCAGCAAAATTTTTAGATGAATATGGTGTAAGTTATGAACCTATCGACATCGTAGAACTAAACCCTAATAAAAGAGAACTACAAGATATTATTGATAAAACCGGCGTTGAAATTGATAAGCTATTCAATAAACGCGGAGGTAAGTATCGCGAACTAGGTCTGAAAGATAGACTTGACAGTTTGTCTGATGATGAAAAACTAGATTTATTGGCTTCTGACGGAATGCTTGTTAAAAGACCACTTGCGGTTTCAGGTAATAAAATCACACTTGGTTTCAACGAAAAAGAGTACAAAGATACTTGGGTAAACTAATTTATAGTCATTATAGGTAGTAAATATCTTATTGATATGCGCTTTATTTACACAAAAAATTAAAAAACTACAAGATGTCTATAAATAGTTGAATGAAAAGGTTTCATATGGCATCATAAAAGAGTATTCATTTATTAATTAGGAGGGGATTCGTGTGGCAGTGCCAGAGGAATTAAAATATTCAAAAGAACATGAATGGGTTAAAGTTGAGGACGATACAGTAACTATCGGTATCACTGAATACGCACAAGGAGAACTTGGTGACATCGTATTCGTTGAATTACCAGAAACTGACGATGATATCGAAGAGGGCGAATCTTTCGGAAGTGTAGAATCAGTTAAAACTGTTTCTGAATTATACGCACCAGTTTCAGGAACTGTAGTTGAAGTCAACGAAGAATTAGAAGACAGTCCAGAATTCGTAAATGAATCACCATACGAAAAAGCATGGATGGTTAAAGTAAAATTAAATGACACAAGCCAATTAGATGATTTATTATCAGCTGATCAATACAAAGAAATGATCGGTGAATAATCGGCTTTAAAAACCAAACTCCAAGATACTTTGTATTTTGGGGTTATTTTTTATTTGAAATAGGCTATAACAAACTAGAGCGCTAAAGTGCTGAACCTTTACAGCTGAATAATACATAATTTATCGTGTTTATTTAGTTGTTAAACAAGTTGCGTGTCTTTAAAACAACACCTGCGTTACAATGAAAGTATCAACTTACGCAACAATTTTATATAAGTTGGCAGAACCTAAGCATTTACGTTTGCGAGTAATGAAGCAATGATATCACGAGAGTATTGGAGTGTAGTGAATATGGCATTGTTAGAAAAAGTAATCGTTGTTGAAGGTAAAACAGATAAAAAGCGTGTACAAGAAGTGATTGATGAGCCTGTACAAATTATTTGTACGCACGGCACAATGGGCATTGATAAACTTGACGATATGATAGAACACTTATATGAACGTCCTGTCTATATATTAGTGGATGCAGATAAAGAAGGCCGTCGCATCCGTCAATGGTTCAAACATTATCTATCAGAAAGTGAACATATCTTTGTCGATAGAACTTATTCTGAAGTCGCACGTTGTCCGCGCCCTTATCTTGCCAAAGTGCTTAGAAACCATGGCTTTATGGTAAAAGGTGAAGCACCCGTGAAAGGATTAGTTTATAAATGAACGTTAAGCAAGAAATTACAGATATCAAACAAAACTTTGATCAAGACAAGCACTTGATTTTCGGTTACACACCGATGTGTGGAACATGTAAAGTTTCAGAGAGAATGTTAGATATAGCTAATGAAATTTTACAGCTTCCGTTGGTCAAAGCAGATTTGAATTTCCATCCTGACTTCAGTGAAGCTTATCAAATTCAATCTGTTCCTGTTTTGTTAGTGATGTCGAAAGATAAGGAGATAGACCGTATTTACGCATTTCAGTCTGTTCCTTATTTGTTAGAAAATTTAAAATAGTTGTTGACTACTTCTGAGTGAAGTGGTAGGATAAATATCAATTAAATAGTTATCTCTTATCAAGAGAGGTGGAGGGATGTGCCCGACGAAACCCGGCAACCGTCTTATTTATAAGAAATGGTGCCAATTCACAAAAAGTTGAACTGCTTTTGAAGATGAGAGAAAGAAATTTCAAATTGCTTTCTCTTTAATGCTCATAGCAGCGATAAGGGAAAGCTTTTTTAATTTGTAGGTAGGTATTGCAAGGAAAGGGGAGAATGTAGTGATTCAACTGAAGCAAATCGTCAAAAGATATAAGACGAAACACCAAGAAGTACTGGCAGTTGATCATGTCGATTTAGATGTGTCGGAAGGTACCATTTACGGTGTCATCGGTTTTTCAGGTGCCGGTAAAAGTACACTTGTCAGAATTTTAAATTATTTAGAAGAACCAACATCAGGTCAAGTCATAATAGATGGAGATGAATTAGGACAACTCAGCAAAGCGCAACTAAGGAAAAAGCGTCAAAAGGTAAGTATGATATTCCAACACTTCAACTTATTATGGTCTAGAACAGTGTTAGATAATATTAAGTTTCCGTTGGAAATTGCTGGCGTGGATAAAGCGGCTGCTGAAAAAAGAGCGGAAGAATTAGTTGAGCTTGTAGGACTCAAAGGACGAGAAAAAGCATATCCGTCAGAGTTATCTGGTGGTCAAAAACAAAGGGTTGGTATCGCACGTGCCTTAGCCAACGATCCAAAAGTATTACTTTGTGATGAAGCTACAAGTGCTTTAGATCCTCAAACAACAGATGAAATTTTAGAACTCTTATTAAAAATCAGAAAAGAAGAAGATTTAACAATCGTGATTATCACACATGAAATGAATGTGATTCGCCAAATCTGCGACGAAGTTGCAGTAATGGAAAATGGTAAGGTCATCGAACGCGGTGAAGTTAAAGAAGTGTTTGAAAACCCTAAACATCAAGTGACGAAACGTTTCGTTAAAGAAGGATTGAATGACCAATTTGATGAATCAATTCAGGAACTGATTCCAGAGTCGACAAACGGTTATATTGTACGTTTGAACTTCGTAGGTGAAGAGACGACAGAACCGATTGTGTCATATATCACTCAAAAATATAATCTGAATGTGAACATACTAGAAGCGAATATCCGCCATTCGAAAAGCGGACCAATCGGTTTTCTAATTGTACATATTGCAGACTTGAAAACTGAATTTTTTGATGATTTTAAAAACGAATTAGAGAATCGTAATGTAGGTGTGGAGGTGGTTCGTAATGGATAAATCGTTCAGTGATATATTACGTGAAATGGTCACAATGCCGAATGTTCAATGGGACCAAGTTTGGCTGGCTACATACGAAACACTCTATATGACAGCCATTTCTACAATTTTTGCGTTCGTGATCGGTTTAATTCTAGGCGTACTATTATTCCTAACAGCTAAGAGTAAATCACCGACAGCAAAAGTGTTTTATCAAATCGTGTCATTTATTGTGAACTTATTCAGAGCAATTCCATTCATCATTTTAATCTTGCTGTTAATTCCGTTCACAAGTTTATTACTTGGCACAATCAGTGGTCCGACAGGAGCACTTCCAGCATTAGTTATTGGTGCGGCTCCATTCTATGCACGTTTAGTGGAAATCGCATTTAAAGAAATTGATAAAGGCGTTATTGAAGCAGCGCGTTCTATGGGAGCAAACACATGGACGATTATTCGTAAAGTGTTAATTCCAGAATCACGTCCTGCCTTGATTTCAGGTATTACAGTTACTGCAATCGCATTAGTAGGTTCTACTGCAGTTGCCGGTGTTATTGGTGCAGGCGGTTTAGGTAACTTAGCATATTTAACTGGTTTTACTCGAAACCAAAATGATGTCATTTTAGTTTCAACAATCTTTATTTTAGTGTTTGTGTTCATCATTCAATTTGTGGGTGACTGGGCTACAAATAAAATTGATAAACGTTAATTCTATTTTGAAAGGATCAATCCAATGAAAAAAATTATTAGTATTTTAGCGGTTTTAGTATTAACTGTAGTTTTAGCAGCATGTGGCAGTAAGGATAAATCAGCAGGAGGCGAAGATTCTAAAACAATCACAGTTGGTGCTTCACCAGCGCCTCACGCTGAACTTTTAGAACAAGCTAAACCTATCTTGAAAAAAGAAGGTTATGACTTGAAAATCAAAACAATCAACGACTATACAACACCTAACAAATTAGTAAACAGCGGTGAATTGGATGCGAACTTCTTCCAACACACACCTTATTTAAACACTGAGAAAAAAGATAAAGGGTACAAATTAGTATCTGTTGGTAACGTTCACTTGGAACCAATGGCTGTATACTCTAAAAAATATAAAAGCTTAAAAGAATTACCAAAAGGTGCAACAGTTTATGTTTCTAACAACCCAGCTGAAGAAGGACGTTTCTTGAAATTCTTCGTTGACGAAGGTTTAATCAAATTGAAAAAAGGCGTTAAAATCCAAGATGCACACTTTAGTGATATCGTAGAAAACAAAAAAGATATCAAATTCAACAACAAACAATCAGCTGAATATTTACCAAAAATCTATCAAAACGAAGATGTTGATGCAGCAATTATCAACTCTAACTTCGCTATTGAACAAAAGTTAAGCCCTAAAAAAGACTCAATCGCTCTTGAAAAACCTGAAAACAACCCATACGCAAACTTAGTAGCGGTTAAAGAAGGTCACGAAAAAGATAAAAAAATCAAAGCTTTAATCAAAGCATTACAATCTCAAGATATTAAAGATTACATCAACAAAAAATATGATGGTGCTGTGATCCCAGCTGAATAATCGTATGAAGATAATAGAACCCTCTAAACTCAATGTTTATGGGGTTTTTGTCTGTTTGATTTAATGAAAAAGGGAGAAAGAAAGGTCACTTAAATCAGTTTTGAGTTTTTGACATAAAAAAGCTCATTTTCGAACCTATCAACATTTGTTTAGAGACAAAAGCAAAAGATACTTGATGAAAGGTATTTTAGAAGCTAGAGAGTTGTTATATCTCATGAGTAAAGCAGTAACAGGGCAAGAAACAGAAATAAAAGAAGTTGTTGCAAAGCGTGGTGAGTATGTGCGTAATTCAGATACAGACTGTTTAAACGTTATCTATAATGAACATGTTGAAATGGTGGACGTACCAGTGAAGGTAAGCGACCGCAACAAAGCACGTGAAATGTTAGGGAAGTATCACAAGCTATTTACAGAACGTCATGAGGTATCGACAGGAACAACTATGTTTGTAACTGTGGGTGATGATAAGGAACAAGCTGAACAAGTAATAGAGAAGCTGCAAAGGCAAACCCCTAATGGTTTCATGTTTATAGATGATTTAAAAGATTGATATTTAACCACTGTCTTATTAAAAGACGCTGGTTACTTTTTATAATCCAATACATATTTTTAAGGTGATCGTGTATTGCTACTGCCCTATTCATGAATTATACGTAGTATAGGAGGACTCCTCAAAATTGGGAGGATAAAGCTGCTGTACTTAAATGGTAGGGGAGGATAGTTATATACTAAACTTAACGCATTGAAATGATGTATTAGAAATAAGTATTAGCTTGTACTGATGTATCCATTGGCAAAAACCATATTTGGTTTTGATTATAGAGTTTTAATATGTTTTGGTAATAGGAAGTGACTGAAAAATAAGGTGAGTTTATAATCAAATTGTGTTGTAAATGTATAGAGAAAAAGGAGGCAGAGAACAAATTTATTTCTATTCACAGAAATTTAATTTCATTACAAAAATGGAGGTTGTTTAATGGAAAACGTTATATTAAATGTTATTCAAGATACTTGGAAAGCTATTATGCTGATATTCCTTATTTATCTATTTAAAGAATTCATTAGGATAATGGCGGAAAGAAGCATTAATATAAAAAGGATTGAAAGCGAAACACAAATAAAATTTGGCGAAAAATTACTAGACCAAAAAGCACCTGTTTATATGAAACACTTTTCAGAATTAAAAAGAGCAATTGGTTTTTATAATCACATCGCAATTAACAATAAATCTTTTGAAGAATGGGATAATGAAGTATATATGTATTTGTTTGGCGATTATCTACATGATAGTGATGATTTAGATAATGCATACCGAATTAGCTTTGGGTATAGATTTTTATCGAATTTTCAATATTATTTAAATAAATTTAAGACAAGTTTTAACAATGCTTCTAATGAATTTAGTCTAAACCAACTATACATTCCAGATCGTGTGATTCATAATTTTCAAGAAGTGAAAAACATTACTGAAAATAAAATAAATGAATTAGATGAGATCATCAAAGAATTAAGCGAAAAATATAAATTAAGTGATGAAGAATTTGTAAAAAGCTATAAAGAAATACTAGGTGAAAATGAAGACGAACACTATCTTAATATTGTAGAGTGTTATTTAGATAATTTGAAGGTAGAGTTTTACAAAGAGTACAATGTTAAAACACAACAAAAGTTTATAATTCACAATAGCAAAAGCAACTAGTATAAAAAATAAAGAGGAATAAATTATGTTGTTAAAAGGATAGTGTGATTTGCAATAAAGTATATTGACGTTGAATTATGTTGAAGCACAATGAAATCTCATAGGGAAATTTTTTATTTCAAAATATATGCGATTATCATTTGATAGTATATATCTTATAAATAAAGGGAGGGTATAGTTATGAGAGAAGCATTGTTTAAATCACCAAATACCGTAACTAAAGAAGATGTTATAAAAAAGATGAACTATTTTGATGACAAAGCGAAAGAAATTATGGATATATTTGAAAGCGATACTACAACAGGCAGAGATTTAGCTAGAGAATTAAGAAAAGAATTAGAAGTGGAGTATAAAAACAATAACTTGAATAGAACCCAAAAATATTACGGTAAGAATAATTTTTTTAGAACTTATAAAGCAGCGGTTCAAGACGCTTTTGTAAGTGTAACGGGTCAATTAGATAAAGGAAGCAAGACGAGAAGTTTTTTATATGACGTGCATGACTATATGACATATCATAAACATGACTTCAAATAAAAAAAGGTGAGTTTATGAACGGTTTTAAATTTTTAGAATAGCTATAACCCTTTATATGACAACCTTTTGAACACCTAAACATACTCACTGAAATTAATTTAATTATCCCAGCTGAATAAAAAATTATTAATCACTCTCAAGTATAGATGCTTGGGAGTGATTTTTTGCGCCTATTAATAGTATAGGAAGCAAGGATACCCCATCATAATATGTGACAAAGATATGGGTAATGATAATAGAAGGACAGAAAATGAGAATCAGTAGCTTTGAAATTCGTGCAACATTTCACATTGAAACGCTTTAACGAAACTCATTACAATTTAAGAATTCTTTTTATTTAGGTACTTAAAAGGTTTATTCTGGGGTTTAATTGCGTTATAATTTATAAATGTACCAATGTAGTGCAGTTTTGACTACAGATTAAAATTATTATAAACTAGTAATTGAAATACTATTTATGTTTACGGAGGGACTTTTAATGCCATCAACATTGGAGATTAAAGACTTACACGTGTCTATTGAGGATAAAGAAATTTTAAAAGGTGTTAACTTAACAATTAACACGGGAGAAATTCATGCAGTTATGGGACCTAACGGTACTGGTAAATCTACTTTATCAGCAGCAATCATGGGTCACCCAGCTTTCACAGTAACTAAAGGTGAAGTATTACTTGACGGTGTTAACGTTTTAGAATTAGACGTTGACGAACGTGCAAAAGCAGGTTTATTCCTAGCAATGCAATATCCATCAGAAATTACTGGTGTTACAAACGCAGACTTCATGCGTTCAGCAATTAATGCGAAACGTGAAGAAGGTAAAGAAATCAACTTAATGCAATTCATTAAGAAATTGGATAAAGAAATGGAATTCCTAGATATGGATCCAGACATGGCGCAACGTTACCTTAACGAAGGTTTCTCAGGTGGCGAGAAAAAACGTAACGAAATTTTACAATTAATGATGTTACAACCTAAATTCGCTATCCTAGACGAAATTGACTCAGGTTTAGATATCGATGCGTTAAAAGTTGTGTCTAAAGGTATCAACGAAATGCGTGGAGATGACTTCGGTTCATTAATCATTACGCACTATCAACGTTTATTAAACTACATTACACCTGATTTCGTACACGTTATGTACAACGGTAAAATCGTTAAAACTGGTGGTCCAGAATTAGCACATCGTTTAGAAAATGAAGGTTATGAATGGGTTAAAGAAGAATTCAGCGAAGCGTAAATCATTTACGTAAAGAAGAAACAACCGATTAAATGTTATAAGTATCGTTAGGAGGATATTAAGTTATGACGACTGAAACTTTGAACATTTCTGAAGCAGAACTTGTTGAGTATTCACAAGCCCAAAATGAACCTTCTTGGATGACAGAATTACGTAAAGAAGCGTTGAAACTAACTGAAACTTTAGAAATGCCAAAACCAGATAAAACTAAAATCACAAAATGGGATTTCGACTCATTTAAACAATTCGAAACAAAAGCTGAAACTTATCAAGATATCAGTGAAATTCCAGATTCAATTGAAAAAATCATTGATGTTGAAAAAACTGAAAACTTAGTGATTCAACACAATAATACACTTGCTTATACACGCGTTTCAGAAGAAGCGAAAAAAGACGGTGTAATTATTGAAGGTTTAGCAGATGCTTTAGTGAATCATGGAGATTTAGTTCAAAAATATTTGATGAAAGATGCGGTTAACGTAGATGAACACCGTTTAACAGCGTTGCATACTGCATTAATCAATGGCGGCTTATTCGTATATGTACCGAAAAATGTAGTCGTTGAACATCCAATTCAATATGTAGTTTTACATGATGATGAAAATGCAAGCTTCTTCAATCACGTTATTATTGTGACTGAACAAAGTGCAGAAGTGACTTATGTTGAAAACTACTTGTCAGATGCAAGTGGTGAAGGCAATCAAGTGAACATTGTTTCTGAAGTGATTGCTGGTGCGAACTCTAAAATCACTTATGGTGCAGTAGACTATTTAGATAAAGGTTTCACTAGCCATATTATTCGTCGTGGTATTACTGAAGCGGATGCATCAATTAACTGGGCACTTGGATTAATGAACAAAGGTAACCAAATTATTGATAACACAACTAATTTAATTGGGGACCGTTCTACAAGTGTATTAAAATCAGTAGCAGTAGGTACTGGAGATCAAAAATCAAACGTAACATCTAAAATCGTTCAATACGGTAAAGAAACAGATGGTTACATTCTTAAACACGGTGTAGTTGAAGAAGCAGCGACTATTATCTTTAATGGTATCGGTTATATCAAACACGGTGGTTCAAAATCAGTTGCGAACCAAGAATCACGTGTGTTAATGCTTTCTGAAAAAGCACGCGGAGATGCGAACCCAATTCTATTAATCGATGAAGATGACGTAGAAGCAGGTCACGCAGCTTCAGTTGGTCGTGTTGATGACGAACAGCTTTACTATTTAATGAGTCGTGGTATTTCTCAACAAGAAGCTGAACGTTTAATTATTCATGGTTTCTTAGATCCAGTAGTAAGAGAACTGCCAATCGAAGATGTAAAACGTCAATTACGCGACGTTATTGAATTAAGAGTATCAAAATAAAAAGTATAAGCTAGGCAGGAGAGATTAAAAACAGGAGGAAGTTAGCTGATGATATGTGCATCACTGCGTCGTATTCCTCCTTCTCTTTACGCGTTTGAATAACCTGTTCGCAGTCAATTATTATTCATTAAATCCTGTCAGCTTGTAAGTTATTTTGTACGACAAGTGATTATTAATGAAGAAAGGTCTGTGGATATAGTGGCCGAAACAACACTAAATGTTAATGAAGTTATTGAAGATTTTCCAATCTTGAAACAACAAGTCAATGGCAAACGCTTAGCTTATTTAGATACAACAGCGACAAGTCAAACACCACTTCAAGTAATCGAAGCGATTGACGATTATTATAAACGTTACAATTCTAATGTGCATCGTGGTGTACACACACTCGGCTCATTAGCAACAGATGGTTATGAAGGTGCACGCGAAACAGTAAGACGTTTCATTAATGCACGTTACTTTGAAGAAATTATTTTCACAAGAGGTACAACAGCTTCTATTAACTTAGTCGCACGTAGTTATGGTGATGCGAATGTTTCAGAAGGCGATGAAATTGTCGTAACTGAAATGGAACATCATGCTAACATCGTACCTTGGCAAGAATTAGCACGCCGTAAAGGTGCAACTTTAAAATTCATCCCGATGACAGAAACAGGTGAATTAAACATCGAAGATGTGAAAGCTACAATTAATGACAACACTAAAATTGTAGCGATTGCACATGTATCTAACGTTTTAGGTACAATCAACGATGTGAAAGAAATTACGAAAGTTGCGCATGAACATGGTGCAATTATCAGTGTGGACGGTGCACAAGCAGCACCACACATGAAAATTGATGTGCAAGATTTAGATGTAGACTTTTACAGTTTCAGCGGACACAAAATGCTTGGTCCTACAGGTATTGGTGTCTTATATGGTAAACGCAGTCTGCTTAAAGATATGGAACCTATCGAATACGGCGGTGACATGATTGACTTCGTAGGTAAATATGAAGCAACTTGGACAGACTTGCCAACAAAATTCGAAGCAGGTACACCTTTAATTGCACAAGCTATTGGCTTAGCTGAAGCAATTAAATACCTTGAAAACATTGGTTTTGATGCGATTCATCAACATGAAAAAGAGTTGACTGAATATGCATACGAACAAATGGATGCGATTGAAGACTTAGAAATCTATGGTCCGCCAAAAGACAGACGTGCTGGTGTAATTACTTTCAATTTGAAAGACATTCATCCACATGACGTTGCGACGGCTTTAGACACAGAAGGTGTTGCTGTACGTGCAGGACATCACTGTGCACAACCATTAATGAAATGGTTGAATCAATCTTCAACAGCAAGAGCAAGTTTCTATATCTATAATACAAAAGAAGACATTGATCAATTAATTTACGCTTTAAACCAAACGAAGGAGTTTTTCTCATATGAATTTTAATAATTTAGATCAACTATATAGATCTGTAATTATGGACCATTATAAAAATCCGAGAAACAAAGGTAAATTAGATAACGTCTCTTTAACTGTTGATATGAATAACCCAACATGCGGAGACCGAATTCACCTTACTTTCGATATTGTTGATGGCATTATTGAGGATGCTAAATTTGATGGTGAAGGTTGTTCAATTTCAATGTCTAGTGCATCTATGATGACTGAAGCGGTTAAAGGTCATTCGTTAAAAGAAGCATTAGAAATGAGTCAAGAATTTTCTAAAATGATGCTTGGCGAAGATTATGAATTAACTGAAGATATGGGAGATATTGAAGCATTACAAGGTGTTTCTCAATTCCCTGCACGTATTAAATGTGCAACACTTGCTTGGAAAGCTTTAGAAAAAGGTACTGTGGAACGTGAAGGTCAAGCAGATACTGATTCTGAAGAAAATGCAAAGTAAGCACCCATAACGGGTAAAGAATAAGTAACTGGCAAGGTGGTTTCTAACTTGTCAGTTCCATGATAGACTGGTTTATACAAGTAGCAATATTCAATAGAGTATTGTGAAAGCTATAAATCATCATGAAGTTCTATCAATTGATTGAAATATTGCCACGTGTCTATGTATCGTGTTGATTATATAAAAGGAGTGATTGAAATGGCTAAAAAAGCACCTGATGTTGGGGATTACAAATATGGTTTCCACGACGATGATGTGTCCATTTTCAGATCAGAACGCGGATTAACAGAAAATATCGTAACTGAGATTTCAAAAATGAAAGAAGAACCTCAATGGATGTTAGACTTCCGTCTAAAATCTTTAGAGTTATTCTATAAAATGCCAATGCCACAATGGGGCGGCGACTTGTCAGAGTTAAACTTTGACGATATCACTTACTATGTAAAACCTTCTGAACAAGCAGAACGTTCATGGGACGAAGTACCTGAAGAAATCAAACGTACTTTCGACCGTTTAGGTATTCCTGAAGCAGAGCAAAAATATCTTGCTGGGGTTTCTGCACAATATGAATCAGAAGTTGTTTACCAAAACATGGAAGCTGAATTAGAAGAGAAAGGTGTTGTCTTCAAAGACACTGACTCTGCATTACGTGAAAACGAAGAATTATTCAAAGAATATTTCGCTTCAGTAGTTCCAGCTGCAGATAACAAATTCGCAGCATTGAACTCAGCAGTATGGTCAGGTGGTTCATTCATTTATATTCCTAAGAATATTAAATTAGATACACCACTACAAGCATACTTCCGTATTAACTCAGAAAACATGGGTCAATTCGAACGTACTTTAATCATCGCTGATGAAGGTGCTTCAGTGCACTACGTTGAAGGTTGTACAGCACCTGTGTACACTACAAACTCACTACACTCAGCTGTAGTTGAAATCATTGTACACAAAGATGCACACGTTCGTTATACTACAATTCAAAACTGGGCTAACAACGTTTATAACTTAGTTACAAAACGTACTTTAGTTCATGAGAATGGTAACATGGAATGGGTTGACGGTAACTTAGGTTCTAAGTTGACTATGAAATACCCTAACTGTGTATTAGCTGGTGAAGGTGCGAAAGGAAGTACACTTTCAATCGCATTAGCTGGTAAAGGACAAGTTCAAGATGCTGGTGCGAAAATGATTCACTTAGCACCAAACACATCTTCAACTATCGTCTCAAAATCTATCTCAAAAGATGGCGGTAAAGTTGTTTACCGTGGTATCGTTAAATTTGGACGTAAAGCTAAACGTGCACGTTCAAACATCGAATGCGATACGTTAATCTTAGATAACAAATCAACTTCAGATACGATTCCTTATAATGAAATTATGAACGATGACATTTCATTAGAACACGAAGCGAAAGTATCTAAAGTATCAGAAGAGCAACTCTTCTACTTGATGAGCCGTGGTATTTCAGAAGAAGAAGCAACTGAAATGATCGTAATGGGCTTCATCGAACCATTCACAAAAGAACTACCAATGGAATATGCCGTTGAAATGAACCGTCTAATCAAATTCGAAATGGAAGGTAGTATTGGATAGCTGTAAACCGCGTGGTTGTGCGATTCTTATAGTCGGAAAATGGCTATTGATACCATTTTGATACCATTTACTCATCAAAAATGGCTATCGCATCATGCTTTTTCTGGGTGTATAAATGGCTGTAAGTGCCCATCGTTTCAGTGATTTGAGCGTGTCTCATGAGTGACTGTAAAACGAAAATATCTACACCATTATTCGCAAGGTATGATGCATAAGAATGTCTCAGCGTGTGAATATTATAATGTGGGAAAGCCTTTTGAAATTTTTTATGAACATGACTATAATGTTTAGGTGCTATTCCACCAAAAATAAAATAGCTACGTTCATCAAAATATTTGTTAGCTGCTTTTTCACGTTGGTAGCGATCAGCTAACATTTGGTTAATAAATTTAGGTAAGGGGACAATATCTTCAGAGCTTTCAGTTTTAGCTCTGGGATATATAGTCCGATTAGAGATGTCCATAGTTTTGTCTATGGATATCTCTTTTTTATATTTATTAAAGTCTGTCCATACTAACGCCATTGCTTCTCCAATGCGCAACCCGGTATAAAACATCAACTTAAATAATTCTTGATAATCTTGTTCCTCCACTTCTTTTACACGCTCATCAAATTCTTCTCTTAACATATACTTTGGTTTAGGTTTAACACGTGGAATCGGTTTGATTGAGATAGTAGGATCTATACGCAAACCGAAATATTTTTTAGCGTAATTGATAACTACTTTGAAACCAGACCATATTGTGCGTGCGGTGTTAGTGGAAGGAATATTATCCATTAAATATTTTCGAAACTCTTGACACTGGTTCTGCGTAATTTTATTCATATTAATATGACCGAACTTATTTTTAAAGTGTCTGTTATATTCATTGATTTTACGTTTTTTAGTTTTAGGTCTTAAGTCGCTATGCTCTAAATAATGCATGAACACATAGTGGAAGGTATTCGAATCGCTATAACCCTCATTAATATCATTTAAAAACGCAGCTTCTGCATATTTAGCTTCTCTTTTAGTACTGTAACCTCGTTTCATTTTACGCTTGTTATTACCGTAAACATCTTTATATCTGACAGAAAAATACCATTTGTTTGTACTATCGTCTTTATATACTGGCATTTTTTCTCATTCCTCCTCAAAAAAGGTAAAAAAATAATAAGGGTACGGGGAGGTACCCTAAAGTTATTGATTTCTTAAGTGGAAATAATTTTACAATTCATCATAAACAGTATTGTGAATTTCAAGCTCTAAAACTTTATTGTCAGCGTCGATATAAAAGTCGCTATTGTAATTTATTTTGTTTACTTTTAACACTCCGCCATTATCTCTTACATACAACGCTACATCGTCGTCTTGGTCGATAATTACTAGGGTGTTCTCGTTTGTAAGAACTTCGTGTTCTCCGTCATACTTTACTTTAATAAGCCAATCGTTAAATTTCATTTTATGTTCCTCCTTAATTTTTAAAATAGGTTTTCTTATCTTTTTTAATGAGTTTTTTTAATTCCCTTTCACACAATATTTTCTCTAAATCCTTATTAATTTCTCTAATATCTTTTTGGTTATTTATGTTCATCGCTCTTTTTCTTTTATTCAAATACTTACACATAAATGTTCCCCCTTACGTCCTAAATCCAAAAGTAATATAGCTTAAATCTATCCTTACTATTCAACATATAGAAATATGTTATAATCAAATAAAAAAGTAGGTGCTATTTTGGAACTAATTTTATTAATATGTAGTTCTGGTGTCGCAGGATTATTCACATATATTTACTTAGATTACTTGTCAATTTTTGATACAGAAAAAATTGAAATAAAGAAAATGTTTTCGGTGCTATTCTCTTTAATTAGTATTGGTATATTCATGATAGTTCTTTATTTTATAAACTACATTCATATATACAATTTTCTCGGGATAATAATAGCGTTAATAATTTCCTTTATTGTGATAAATGTCTTAAATAAATCAGCTTATCCTTATATGATAAAAAAATTTAGAAATAAAATGAATAAGGAAAGAGAATCTAATAATCTAAATCCATTAAATGACAAACATGCTATAGATACAATTTTACAAACTTCAAATATGTTTTATATAGAAAAGTATAAAGATAATGAACACCCTATTTATCAAGGAATATTACTTAAACATGAAATGACAAATGATTTAGATTCAATATTTTCAATTAGGCCTACACCAATAATAAAAAATCATGAAAAAGTTATTAAAGAGTATTATTATCAACCTAAAAACACAGATGAATATTATAAATTTTATGGTTTAAAAAACTAATGATGCTTTTTAAATTCTTTACCAAACAATGACTCCATTGTAGATTCTGTAGGTTCTTTAAACTCTGTTGTGCGATTATTATAACCTTTTCTTATAGGTTCATTATTTCTTTTCTCATGACTTGACCCTCCGCCACCACGATGACCTGGGTCATTAGGATTATATTGTTGTTTTTTCTTTTCATTACTCATAATATCACCACCTTACAGCGTCTACTTATGTAGACGTCTTTTTTATATTCTTTTTGCTATTTCTTATTTTGAATTAGATTAGTGGTTATAAACAGCGTTAATATGATTGTGAAAATCAATATACTGATAACTGCTATAACTCTAGCAACAGGACTTTCGTTATAAATAACAACATAGAATCCTTGGTAGAAGAAATAAAGATATAGAGGCATTAATGCAATGAGAGTTTTACTATGCTTTGTCATTTCGTATTCCTCCTTCGCCCCAGAGTGGAGGGGGGTTATAAAATTACTTTCCCCACCAGCTCTACGCTTTGGTTAATGTAGGAGTGAAAGTTGACAAAAGTTTTAAGAAATCCATTTCACTCAAAACTTCAATATTTTGCCCCTCATTTGATAATCTTTCTGCTTTTATAATTTTAGTTGATTTAGTATAATTATGTGTTTTCTCTAAATTTTCTAAATCTCCTACAACTAGATAGTTAGTTGATTTTTTTACAGTAGAATCATATATAGAACCGATGTCAGTAATTGTTTGTGCTACTTCTTTTCTTGTAAATGATTTTAATGCTCCAGTAAAACAAATGTGCTTACCATAAAAGATATGGTTCTTATCATTTAACTCTTGATTATAAGTCAGATTAATTATTTTTTTATTGGTCGATTTTTTTACAAATCCATTTTCACCTAATATTCCATACTTAAAATTTTGTTTTTCCACTAATTCATTTAAACTTATGCCTTGATCTTTTAATATACAGTAGGCAATCTGGGCACAGACCTTAGCGTCATAAAAAGCATTGTGATATTCTTCGTTTTCTATGTCAAAGTGTATAGCTAAATCTTGAAGTCTATATGAAGGTAAATTATAGAGATCTTTACTTAATCTATAAGTACAAAAATATAGATTGTTAGGTAAAGGTAGATTATATCTTCTAAAAGAATCGCATAATGCATACATATCAAAGGATGTATTATGCGCTACTATAATATGGTTATCAATGAATCTAATAATAGCATCATACATTTGATACATTTTAGGAGAATCAGCCACATCTTCTTTTGTTATTCCGTGTATGGAAGTATTTATAGAAGAAAAGTATGTTTCAGGATCTATATGAGTATAGAGAGCATCACAAATTCTATTATCTTTATATTTTAATAACGCTATTGAGCAAATAGAATCACGTTTTTCATTAGCAGTTTCAATATCAATGGCGATAAAATCCATAATTATCAAACTCCTTTATTTAAAATATTTTTTGACTTGCCATAATGTAAATTATGATTTTATAAAACTATTTTTCCTACTACTTTCAAATCATTAAATGAACTTACTGTAATATCTTCATACTTCGGATTCAAAGAGATAAGTTTAAGATATTCCGGATGGATATCAACACGTTTGATAAAGCTTGTACCATCAAGAACTACTAAAGCGATCGTTCCATCCTTTATGTTAGTTTCTCTTTTGATAAATGCGTATGTACCTTCTTTAATCATGGGTTCCATCGAATCACCGTTAACTAATATACAGAAGTCAGCACCCTTAGGAACTTCATCTTCATAAAACTCAACATCTTCTTCAATCAAGTCATCAAACAATTCTTCGCCGACTACACCAGCAGCTGCAGCGTGCATACGTTTGATAGTAATAATATTTCTGTCATTTTCAGATACTTCATTGTTCTGCTCTTCTAATTGTTTATTAGCAAAATCTAATACATTATGCTGGCGTGGAGGTGTGAGTTGGGATGTAGTAGTATTGATTTCTTCAATAACTTTATTTTTATTATTTTCGCTCACTAAATCTAAGGGTTCTACACCAAAGATATTAGCGATTTCAGGTAATTTATCTAGTTTAGGACTTCTAATACCCTTCCTCCATCTTGTAACAGTTGTGCGGTTAACATCTACTAAGTTCGCTAAATCACTATCACTCATGTCTCTTTTATTCATAAGTCGCTCTAAATTTGAAGAAAATGAAGTCATTTTTTACCTCCTTTAAACTTGTTTTTAAATTTGTAACTTCATTATATGCCTTAAGTTCCAAAAATGCAACAGAAACTTAAAATTATGTGTAGAGTAAAAAAATATGTTAAAAACACTTGCAATTTTGGAACAATGGGTTTAGTATTGTTGTCAGGAGGTGTTCCAAAAATGCACAAAGATTTATATAGCTCTCGTAAAACAGCTAAAAAAAATCAAGACTATATGGGAAACCTAATAGGCGTTTCAGGTCAACAATATGGAAAAAGAGAACGTGGAGAAATTCCTATTAGCTTAGATGAAGCTATGGTTTTTTCTAAAGATCTTGAGATTCCTATTCAAGAATTGTTCCCAGAATATTTTTTTATCAAAGAAGTTCCAAAAATGCACAAAGAACGTCAAACAACTTAATAGGAGGAAACAATGGAGCAAATCACATTAACAAAACAAGAATTGATTGAAATTGTAGAACGTGAAGTAAGTAAAAGGTTGGACGGTAAGAAAACAATTAAACCAATCTCAATTTTTAGTGAAGTAAGAATTGAAGAAGACGATATAGCGAACATCAATGAAGACTTTAATTTTACAAAGTTTATAAAACCTCCATATAGAGGACATCATTATAAACCATTAGCTTTAAAGAAATATCCTATAGGAAACAACGAACGCTTTAATGGAAAAGTATATGATGATCAAATTCATGACCTTATAAGAAAATTAACTTTAGCAGTTTTTGGCGTTAGCAGAAATTCTGATTTAAGTGAACGTGAATTTGAAGAGGCTGTAAAGATTTACAGATACTTCAAAGATATGTACTTACATCTATACCAAAAGCGTCTTTCAAATTTATCTATTAAAGATTTCGAGTAGAGGAGGAAACCACATGCTAGATTTACAAACTAAACCTGACATCGGAAAGATGTTCAACATTCAAGAAAAAGAAAATGGAGAAATCGCAATCAGCGGTCGGGAACTTCATAAGGCATTGGAAGTCAAAACAGAATATAAAAAATGGTTCGGCAGAATGTCCGAATATGGTTTTGAAGAAGATGTTGATTACACAAGGGTGACCCAAAAATGTCTTACCCAAGGTGGATACCAAAATATGACTGACCACGCACTCACACTAGACACTGCAAAAGAAATCGCAATGATACAACGCAGTGAACCAGGCAAGCGTGCAAGACAATATTTTATTCAAGTAGAAAAAGCGTGGAACAGTCCAGAAATGGTAATGCAACGTGCCTTAAAGATAGCAAACAATACAATCCTACAATTAGAAACTCAAATTGAAAAAGATAAACCGAAGATTGTATTTGCTGATGCAGTAGCTACTACTAAAACATCAATTCTGGTTGGTGAGTTAGCAAAGATTATTAAACAAAACGGTATCGATATTGGTCAGCGTAGATTGTTTGAATGGTTACGCCAAAATGGATTTCTCATTAAACGTAAGGGTGTAGATTACAACATGCCAACACAATACTCAATGGAACGAGAATTGTTTGAAATCAAAGAAACCACAATCAGTCATTCTGATGGACATACATCGATTAGTAAGACACCCAAAGTTACTGGTAAAGGACAACAATATTTTATTAACAAATTTTTGAACGAAAAACAAAACAATTAACAGGAGGAAACCACATGCAAGAGCAAAAATTAAGTAGAAATCAAATTTTTAAGGTTTATACATTGAAAGAACAAGCATTCGAAGAATTTTACTCACAAGAACACCAAGAGTTAGCTAATGAAATTCTTCAAGCAATAAAGAAAAAAGAACCAACGTATGAGGAAGCATACGCGGTCCTAAATCTTGTTCATGCAAAGTTACAATACGAATCTAATTTTGTTCATGTTTTACCAAATGTAAAGAAATGAATTCTAAATCATCATCAATTTTTATGATTGGTATATTCCAGCTTTTATCTAGAGATTGGATGTTATATGCATAATCAGAGCAATTCATATCAAATTCGTAAAAATCATTATTTTCTAAAAGATAAAGCATTAAATAATTAGTTTCTTGGTTTTTGTAATGATTTATCAACTGCTTAAATTTGAATTTTCCTTTCACCATATTGTATTGAGAGTTAACTTCCGTATAAAACTTCGCTTTATCATCTGAAAGTGAAGCGATAGTTTTAGGTTCTGAAAGATAAAACTCATCATCCCATTCAAAAGGAATCACAAAATCTAGTGTTACAAATTGATTATTCCATTTACAAATTATTTTGTATGAAAAATCCAATTTCAGATCATTGCTGATTAATTTAAGCAAAGTGTCAATACACTTTAATTCTTTATAACTCATGTAAATCACCTCCTTATTAGGAGTATAGCAGAAAGGAGGAAACGAAATGAGCAAACTATACAAAACAACCCTCCTCATCACAATGGCAGTTGTGACTTGGAAGGTCGTAAAGATTGAACGTTACATTACACGTTATTCATCGGATGTATCGCTAGATTTAGAAAAGCTGTTTGCAAATTCAAGAGCCTTTAAATATTGATAAAAGTAATGTTGACGTCGCTTATCTAAATATTCTTGATAGTCCACTCTGTTGTTAAATTCATCAATTTTATCAGCATGTGGAAGGGTTTGGATATAAGCAGAAGCAAATTCTTGCGGGTTATATTTTAAACCTTCAAACATAGTTACCCACCTCCTTTCTATAAGGAGATAACCAAATTATACCAAATATCGAACGAACAGATTAAGGAGGAAATGGAATGAACATTCAAGAAGCAACAAAGTTAGCGATGGAAAAAGGCAAATCAATTTATAGAAAAGATTTAAGAAATGAAGGGTTACGGGGAGAAATATTACCTACAAACGACCCATACCACGGCATGTTGTACACCATCCCAGATAAGAAGTCCTATAAGCAAAGATGGCAACCATTGGCAGAGGACTTAATATCTGATGAATGGCATGTTGTAGGAGAATAATTAAGCACCCGCTAGTTTTTTTAAATCTATTAAAAATGATGTAAAACAAAATTCGCTTCGTTTGTAAGCACAATATCACCACCCCAGGTGATTATACCAAATATTGAACAAACAATTTAATAGGAGGGACAAATAATGCAAGAAATAAAAAGAGTAGTAAATCCGCAACTTCGTAGCATTGAAACAGGTAACAATTTGCTTAACAAAGAACAAAAGTTACTAAAAAAAGGATTAAACGAAGAAATTAAAAACGCTAAACTTTCATACGCTGAAATAAATGAGGTTCTCTACCTAATTGATAGAGAACAACATTACCTAGCTAATTATCGTCGCTAGGTTGAAATATACCAAAAACCACAATCGAGCGGAATTAAAGGAGGTGGAACAAAATGAGCATTCAAGAAGCAATCAAAATAGCACTCCTAATCTTCATCTTGGCGGAGGAGATTAGGAATGCTAAGGAAATAAAAAATAGATTAAATTACTTAGATTCTGAGATGACAAAGTTAAAAATTATTCGAAAGTAATATAATCTTCATTTACTGTCACTTTATACATGTTTTTCTTGGCTTCTTCAACAATTTCATTCTTAGACATAATGTAATCATTAACATCTATAGTCGCGTTAGGATTTCGAACATCCTCATCATTGAAGAGAGATTGCAACATCTTATCTAAATCTTCCCAAGATTTTTTACGGTAAAAGTGACCTGGTTTTGGAGAAAGTGACATATCAACACCCCCAATCCAACGCAGTAGCGATAAAACAATTATACACGAAAGGAGACGTTATTATGATCATCAATTATTTAAGTATAAAAGATATACAGACACTAGCAGGAGTTGGTAAAAGCAAAGCAACCTCTATTGTAAGAGAGATGAACAATGAACTTAAGGAAGAAGGATTTATTGCGATTAGCGGAAAAGTCCCCGTTCAATTGGTGAGAGAAAAGTTTCCGTATTGTGATTTATCAGATGAAAAGATACGAGAGTTAAAAGAAATCACCGTATAAAGTAGGGGGTAATTAAAATGCATAAATCATTTTGGATAGCATATGTATTTTGTTTTGTAAGCACAACTATTCTTACATTTGTAACACAAGATTTCATTCTATCTTCAGCGATTTCTTTACTTCTGTCACTTGCGGTATATCTGTTCTTTTTAGTCTGGTACTACGAAGTAGATATATTCAATGATGAAGGTGAAGTAGTAGATGATGGCGAAGAGTATATTACGTTATTCACAATCAAATATTAAAAAAGACTGAATGCTAGTGGTTAATAGCAAACAGTCGGTAGGATATGAGATTACTCATATCCATATATTACCAAAATTATTAGGGGAGTCAATCATATATGGATAATATAGCAATAACTTTTGAGACATACAATATGAGTAAGCATGATTGCTATAGAAAAGACTGCTAGCACCGAAATTTGCTAACAGTCAAAGATGAAATGAATCCCCTTACATCATAACAAATTTTTACAGGAGGTACTACATGGACCTTAAAAAATATTCACATAAATTTATCGATGTGTTAGATGAGTCGGAAGTGCAAGGTACGATCGAATACTCTAATTATGATAAAAAGCAAACACTAGTATTCACGTATAGAAAAGACTTAGATGTCCAACATGTCATTGTCGGCAGTGACAATAGCGATGAATACAAAAAACAATGCGTAGCAAATATAGAAAAAATATTGAGTGACAGAAAAAAGGTGAATTCCAATGCCTAAACAAACAGTTACCTATTTAATTAAGCTTAAATACGCACCTAACGACGTTTATGTAATGAACAGACCCACTAAACAAATTCCTACAATCAAATATTCAACTGACCGTCGTGACGCTAAAGATTTCAATGGAATGGAAGATGCAGTAGTAGACATGACATACCACACTGCGATAAAAAAGACAGTTACAGAAACAACTGAATATGAGGAGGTTGAGTATGAATAAATCAGAATCGATAACCGAACTTAACAAAGCGTTAGCAAACTTCCACAAAGAAGTAAAACAACCAATGAAAGACGCTAACAACCCATTCTTCAAAAGTAAGTATGTACCACTTGAAAATGTAGTTGAAGCAATAGATGATGTAGCGCCTAAACATGGACTGACTTACTCACAATATCCAGTCACTACAGAAAGTGGATTGGTAGGAATCTCAACGGTATTACTACATGAAAGCGGCGAATATATAGAATTTCCGCCAGCAACTACTAAGCCTGACAAGAATACTCCTCAAGGTGTAGGTTCAGCACTAACATATATGCGTCGTTATTCATTGAGTGCGGTGTTTGGAATTACAAGTGATCAAGATGATGATGGTAATGAGGCGAGTGGAAAGAACTACAAAAACAAACAAGCGCAAATGGCTAGTAGTCAAACTCTAGGGACATTAAAAAAAGAAGTTATTAACTTCACAAATTTAATCAAAGGTACTAAAAAAGAAGCACCACAAAACGTAGTTGAGCAAAAATTCGGTGTTAAAAACTACAATCTAACAGAAAACGAAGCAGTACAAATAATTAATAAAATACAAAACAACGCAAAAACAATACCTGGAGGTAATGACTAATGTTAAATAGAGTCGTATTAGTAGGTCGCTTAACAAAAGACCCAGAATTCAGAACAACGCAAAGCGGTGTAGATGTAGCAACATTCACACTAGCGGTCAACCATAATTTTAAGGATAAAAACGGAGAGCAACAGGCGGACTTTATCAACTGTGTTGTATTCCGTAAACAAGCAGAAAACGTCAATAATTATTTGAATAAAGGAAGTTTAGCAGGTGTCGATGGTCGCTTACAATCACGCAGCTATGAAAACAACGAAGGCCGCCGTGTATTTGTTACGGAAGTCGTATGTGACAGTGTGCAATTCCTAGAACCTAAGAATACACAATCCTCAAACAATAACCAATCAAATAACCAAGTGCAGCAAAGAGAGAAGGCGCTTCAAAGCGAAAATCCATTCAATAATAGCAACAACTTTGATATGGATACGGATGATTTACCTTTCTAGGAGTGGTTTTAAATGCAAAGAATCACTAATTACATTCAAGAAGATGACGGTACAATTACTGCCGTCATCAAGAATGTAAAACTTGGCAACAAAGAAACCTTGTTACTGGATAACGGAATGGATGTAGAAGTCGAAGTAAAGGTAGTAGATCCTTTTCTAATTAGCGATAAACAACGCCGGAAAATATTCGCCTTATGTAACGACATAGAGAGTCACACAGGGCAACCCCGAGACTATATGAGGTATTTGTTCATGGATTACGTAGAAGTCCTCTATGGGTATGAAAAACGCCTCTCATTAAGCGACTGTACACGTACCCAAGCAAACCAAATCATAGAGGTTACGCTTGATTGGATATTTCATAACGATATCCCATTAGCTTATAAAACAAGCGACCTGCTTAAACAAGATAAATCTTTCTTGTACTGGTCTACAGTTAACCGTAACTGTGTTATCTGCGGTAAACCTCATTCAGACCTTGCACACCATTACGCAATAGGTAGAGGTAAGAATCGTAAGACAATGGACCATTACGGATATGAAGTGTTAGCGCTATGCCGAGAGCACCATCAATCCCAACATAATATGGGCGTTGAAAGCTTCGATAAATTACACCATTTAGAAAACTCGTGGATTTCAGTAGATGATCGGCTTAACAAAATGTTGAAAGGAGAAAGAAATGGTGAGACTAAGTAAAATGCAAGAGGAACTATATGCACTGCAATTTATATTAGATTTACACGAAAAGACAATAGATGAAAACAATGAAACAACTATCAGTAGTGAAATAGAAGAGAAAATGCTTGAAATACCACTAGCTGATAGTTGGATAAATTACCTATTAGTAAAAGATGACGAAGCAAATATTAAGTTACAAAGGATGATAAAGTTAGTTCTCCAAAATCTACTACAGGTAATTGATGAAAAGTATCAAGAAGAACTTGAAAAAACTCGTCCTTCTTTTGATAAGAAGGCTGATCGGAATCCAAAGCGAAGATATTTACAAAATTAGATAATTTCCTTGTAAAAGATTCATAAGGATAGTAATCTTCATCAATTGTTATTAAGTTCAACCCAGCTTCTAAAGAGTTTTGAAGACACTTTAAGCAATCAAGCAAATGAGTTTTGAATGAGCTTTCAGTTAATGTATAAGCAATGTTCAGAGCAGATTTAGCTATCAAAAATAAGTCGGTTTCATGAAAAAACAAATGCGTATGATCCAGTTTTAATTCCATCTTTTCTTCTAAAGTTAATAGTCTCTTATGGTTAGACCAATTATCCATATATTCCACCTCCAATCCGATGCAAAAGCATTCAGAAAGATTATACCAGAAAGGAGAATGCATATGAGCGACCAACCCAGTTATTACGCAATAATCACTGCAGCTGTTAGGTATGATAATAGACTCACAGATAGTGAGAAATTACTATACGCAGAAATCACTGCATTGAGTAACAAATTCGGCTATTGTACTGCAAGTAATAATTATTTTGCAAGGTTATACGATGTAACTAAAAGAACTATATCAGCAAGAGTAAACAACCTTAAAGAGCAAGGTTACTTAACAATAGAATTCAAATATAAAGGCAATGAAGTTAAACAGAGAAGAATGTACCCCATGACGCAATCTTCTATACCTGTAGAAAATAAATTCCATAGGGGTATAGAAAAAGATTTCCTACCCCCTATGGAAACAAACTTCCAAGAGAATAATACAAGTATTAATAATACAAGAGATAATACTATGAATAGAATAGATACTATGTCGGGCAACCCGACAGCACCGTACCAACAGGTAATAGATTATTTGAATAAAAGAACAGGCAAGCAATATAAACATACTACCAAAAAGACTCAGTCCCTAATTAGAGCTAGAGTTAAAGAAGGATTTAACTTAGACGACTTCAAAAAAGTAATAGACAACATGAGCGATCAATGGCTGGAAGATAAAAAGATGAACCAGTATCTGAGACCCGAAACATTATTCGGTACTAAATTTGAAGGTTATCTTAACCAACAACAACCCAACGCTGTTGACGAAGAATGGAAAAAGCAATATGAGGATGTGTTTTAGATGAACTCGTTTTCTGAAATAGCTAAAAAAGCGAAATTTAAAAATAAGATAGTTAATCAAGAATTAGGATTGCACTGCAGCAAGTGCGGTAGAGATTATGATTACTACGAATTCGATAACGGTCAAATCATCAAAGACGGTTGTGATTGTGACATGATAGCATTCGCTAAACAATCGACTGAAAACTTTAAAAGAAAACAACAACGTATTAAAGCAAACGCAATCTTTAAAAAATCTATTATCAATGATGATCTGGCAGATGCAACCTTTGATAATTACCAGCCTACAAGTGAACAACTTGCTAGAGCGAAAGCATTACTAGAACGATATGCGAACAACTTCACTTTAGATAACAAACAATCCATTTTATTATTCGGTAGTTATGGCACAGGCAAGAGTCATTTATCTATGGCCACTATCAAGCGTGTAAAAGAGAAAGGTTACTCGGTTTTATATATGAATGTACCGCAGTTAATTACAACCTATAAAGACACATATAACAAATCTTCTCAAATTACTGAAAGAGAAATAGATAAAGCAATATCTGATGTTGACTTGCTTGTATTAGATGATTATGGAACATCATTAAGCAACTTCGGTGTACAGAAGCTGTTTGAAGTAATGGAATCACGTACTGGCAAGCACAATATCATCACTACTAATAACAGTAGTAAAGAACTGATACAAAATAAGGATCTGGCCAAAATATTTAGTCGAATGATGAAAAATACTACAACAATCAATATGAATGGTGAAGATTACAGAATGAGAGGGTTAAATTTTTGATGTTAACCAAAGAATATATCATGCGTCATCTTAACTGCAGTTCAGTGTTTGCAGAGATGATGATTACACAAGCACAGGGCAACGCTGATAGATTGTACGACTTATTCCTATACCAATGTAAAAAACGTCGTACAACGCCCGCTGTGCGTCAAATAGAGGTGTCTTATGGAAATAGAAATTAAATTCAACGAAACACATAAAGCACCTATGGCTTCACCAAGACCGAGATTCAGTAAAAGAGGTAACTATGTACAAACCTATATGCCTGCAACTTATACGGCGCATAAAGCTTTTATACAAAAGCAGATGCCTAAACTTATGTTAGAAAATAGCGTGATTGTAACGTTGAAGTTTATCTTTATACCGCCTGAAAGTTGGAGTAAGAAGAAACGCTTGGCAATGGTCGGTAAGTATAAGTCTACAAAACCTGATGTAGATAATTTGATGAAAACTGTTTTAGATGCCGGTAATAAGCATTTGTGGAAAGATGATGGCCAGATTGTAGATGTAAGAACCTTAAAGCAATATGGTAATGAAGCTAAAATCATCATGGAAATCGAGGAGGTAGATTAATTGAATATCGACAATGACGACGTAGAAATGCAATTCAAATGCACAGTAACATTTACAGCTAAAGTCAGAGATACATTTCACAAACATGAAAATACACAAGCTATGGAAAATAGTTTGATCAATAAAATTCATAAGGAACCAGAAGCCTACATGGATGACTTAGAAGTCACAGATGTAGAGCGGTTATTGTAGGAGGTTAGAGTAATGTCTAGAAATACAATCTATGTAAATAATAAAGCGGTGGCGTTGACACCTGAAGACATGCGTCAGATTAAATGCAAGGCCTTGAATTTATTGCTGGTTGAAAAACGTATGAACCACGGATGGAGTAAGGAAGAAGCGACTACCCTGCGTAGAGATTATATAACTAAATGGGGTTCTATTTATTGGAGAAGAGATTTTCCGGATGTAACTTTATATGTACCTTTGAATGAGATGCAGAAAATCAAGATTGAAAGATACCAAATCAATAAAAAGTATCAAGAAGGCAAGAGCTTTGAAGAAATCATAGGAGACGACTTTGAATACTATCTTGAAGAACATAAACCGACATTTAACATAGAAGAAGCAGAAAAGAAAAAGAAGTTAGCAGAACAAGCAGAAGCACGCAGAAGAAAAGAGCGTCCTTGGTTATACGACGGTACACCTCAAGTCCATTTGCGTGGCAAATACACACAATACCTTATGGACACATCTATCTATCCAAAGGCGGTGCGTTAGATGAGAGAAGTAAAAGAATTACACGTAGGCGATGAGATTATTCTTTGGCAATATCGTGGATTGAATGTGCAAGGACCTAATGGAGATGACGGTCATGCAGGCGTAGTAATTAGGGAAATTAACAGGAATGATGAACAATCATTGTTAGTTAAATTGAAAGGCATTGATGATCCGTTCGAGTTAACAGATGAGGATTACTTCGACAAACTGCCAATATCTTTTAAGAAAGCTGAACATTTTGAAGATTGCAAAAATAATTCAGTACATCAACCTAATCATTACCAGTTCGGTCAATTTACAACAGCAATAATTATTGAATTAGTAGGAAGAACTTACAAATCAGCTCCTGTCTTTTATCACGTAGGTAATGCCTTAAAATATTTGATGCGTGCGCCTAGAAAGAATGGATTGGAAGATATTAAAAAGCGAGACAGAGCATTGAATTTGCGATTGAGTGTTGGGGTAAGTAGATGCGTGATTTATCAAACACAATTAAACAGCGTTTCAAATCAGACACACGAGGACGTAGTTTAACGCAACTAGAGAAAGAGTTACAAAGCAGAGGTGTAAAAGGGTTTGTGATTGATGCAAGCCCTACACGCATTACTGCAATCGTTGCTAGAGAGGATTATTTGATTAACAGGAGGAGTTGGAATGAAAGTCAGAATAGGCAATCTTAAAATTGAAGAAGTCTTAGACAAGTTAGGAATTACCTTGCCAGAAGAAGTTGTAGAACGTATGGAAGCAAGATACCAACCGTCTGCACAATCAGAGGACTTAGAACCACAACAATGGCATTGTTTTGAATTACCTTTCTGTATGTCATGTGGTAGCAGAGAAACAGCATATGAATGGTTTGAGATACTTTCACCTTATGGTGATGAGATGAAAACGCAAATGCAGATCGTAGCAAAGTAAAGGAGGGATTGGGATGGGCGAACTTAACTATGAAGATGTGACAAGAATCCAAAGCATAATATTATCTTCGGATTATCCAGATGATTTAGTAGAACGATATGTAGATGGTATCGAATCTGTGTATAAAAAAGCGAGGGCATGGGACAACTATTGTAAAAGTGTAGAAAAAGATTTGAGAAACGAATTTGGTAATGACGATAAAAGAATTCAAGTAGGAATGCAGTTGAATAATAACATTTTTATGGAGGGTGAAGCATAATGGCATACAAATACATGGAAAAACAAGTAGAAGGTGCTAAAGCATTGGCAGAAAAATACCCACACATGCAAACACATCAAGATATTTACAAAGAGCATGTGGAGGTGCTGGAAAAGGCAAAGGCGTTTGACCGCATTAAAGAGATGATTGACGACCAACAAGCAGAAGGCGAACCAGATAGTGAAGTGTTGAGTGGAATTAGATATGAAGTATCAAAAGTGGAGGACAAAAAAATGACTAAACTACAAATTAAGTTACTCTCTGAAAACGCAACAATGCCGAAACGCGCTAATGAAACTGATTCCGGTTTAGACCTATATGTGTCTGAAACAACAGTGATTGAATCTCATACAACAGTAGCAGTTAAAACAGATGTTGCAATTAACTTACCTTATGGTTATGAAGCACAAATCAGACCACGTTCTGGTAAATCGCTTAAAACTAAACTGCGTGTAGCGTTGGGTACGATAGATCAAACCTACCACAAAGAGATAGGAATTATCACAGATAATATCAGTAATGAACCTATAACTGTTAAACAAGGCGAACGTTTAGCACAGCTAGTCATCGCACCCGTTTCTTATATGCAGCCGGTAGAAGTAGAAGAGTTTGAAAATGAAAGTAACAGAGGTGCATATGGAAGCACAGGAGAATAAATGTTAACCGCCTCGAATTCGATACGTATAAAAAATTAAACCGGTTGGATTCGACGGGTTTAAAAAACAAGCTTAGCGGTTCGTCCGCCTTGCTTTTAGGAGGTAGAAGATGAATAAAATAAAATTAATAACGTGCAGTAATAATATATACTTCGCATATACGCATAAGTCATTCGATGAGTATGCTGAAAATATTTTAAATACCATCGGATATGTGCTTGTTGAAAATATAATTAAAAAGAAGTGTTGGGTTAAAACAGAATACATCGAATCGTTAATTTTGGAGGAAGACAATGATTAAAACAATACTCAAACTAATTTTAACTCTTGCACTATACGAAGCAGCTAAATACATCACTGAACAACTTATTATTTACCGTACACAGAACGATGATGTGGAAGCACCTGCAGACTTCGACATACACGATCATAACATTAAAGCAGAGGTGAGTGAGTAATGGATAAAGAAGTGTTAAAAAGATACGACGAGTTAGCAGAAGGGTTTAAACAGATTAGTTCTCACGGCTGGGAAACATATGTACATGGCGTATGGGTATCAAGTTTAATATATTCTATAGTTGGAATTATATTAATTTGTTTTGCTTTGACATTAATTACAATGAGTTGGAAGTTGTTTAGAAAAGAAGTTTATTATACTGTACCTGAAAGAGAAGCTTTCTCATACATTTTCGGGGAAAAAAAGCGAATTATACCAGAACATCAAGAAAGAGATGGAGACAGAGAAGATATATATAGATTTATAGCTGTTGGAATGTTGGTACTTTCATTGTTTTTTATAATAGTCGGAGTTCCATTTATATTATCAAATATCATAGGTATCTTCACTCCTGATTATGTAGCGATTAAAGAAATAATTGGGGATATTGGAGGTAAGTAATATGTTCTGGCATATACACCTTAATAATTTAAAAGTAGGGGTGAGTGATTGATGTGGATAGCACTAACCATTCTCTTCGCTCTGCTCTCTCTTGTGCTTTATATGGCGAACAGAGAGTTGAATGAAGAGTTAGAGTTGAGGGATAATATAATAGAAAAATTGATTGAAAGGAATGGAAGAAAATGAATAAGAGAGATTATTACTTAAAGTTAATTAAACAAGTAGAGGAACGTATAGAGTTCCGCGAAGAAGAAGTGCATGATATTGAGGAAAGTATTAAAAAAATGAGTCAGCGTTTGAATGAGTTAGAAGAAGAACTAAATACACTTGAAGCAGTTAAAGAAGATATCTTCAGTAAATTGTTATAAGATTAGGTTATCGCACATCGCAAAAGTTATAATAAAATGTTATCATAGACGTATACATTATTCATTAATGGAGGTTATACATGTATACGCCAACCGAAGTAAAACAATTGATTACAGATTATCATTGGATGCGCAGATTAATTGATCATCAAGTATATGAGTATGATAGTACATCTATCGGACAGTATGGTATCGAGTCGTCAATGCCTAAAGCACAGGGGACTACAGGCAATAAAGTTTTAGTAAGGGTTATACAGAATGATAAAGATAAACGTAAGACACAAGATTTGATTGATAAGGTAACCTTTATTGATAAGCATGAACACTTGATTACTAATGATAAAAACTATCATATCTTGCAATTGTTGAAGCAGGGAGAAAGTATTACTGCTATTGAGGTGTTGATGAAGTCGAGCAGAAAGAATGTTTACAGTAGAATCAATCAAATAGTAGATGTATTTATGAACGCACAGGGGTAACAGATTACACACTTTACACAGATTACACACTGTTTTGTTTAGCTGAATTAATTTTATATAATTGAGTTACAACAATATTATTAATTTGCAAAGATACGCGCGATCAATACTATATTATAACTGAGGCACATCACTAACGTGGTGTGTCTCTTTTATTATGAGGTGAACAATGGAATTTAATAAGTATCAGTCTCTAAAGAAACCTAAAGAGAAACAGCATCATATACTGCATCTGATGACAACAGTAGGTAACATTGCTGATGTATATAACAATAATATTGAAAATATAGGTAATGAAGAACTTACAGTTATGTTAGGAGAAGTGTTAGAAGATTTAACAGCGTTAGCTACATTGAATAACATAACGCTAGATACAGTCGCTGGTATCAATATAAATAGTTATCAACCTAACATGCATAACCTAATTGATGTAGGAGATACTGTTACGTATGAGAAAGAAAGATATATTGTACATGATGTTATTGGTAATCAATTGTTGATTGCTAACAGAGATAAAGACTTAGTAATTGATATTAATTCATTAAGAAGGTGAAAGTAATTGGGATAATGCGTAGATGTAGTCACCCAACATGTAATACGTTGATAAGCTACAATGAAACATATTGCAACAAGCATAAGACTTATATTAACGGTAAATACAATGATTTGAGACAAAGAAATGATCCAGAATACTTAAGGTTTTATAAATCAAAACAATGGCAGAACATGAGGGAACTTGTGATGATAGATAATCATTACTTGTGTAGACAATGTGGAAGGCAAGCAAATGTTGTTGACCATATCATACCAACAAAAATAGATTGGTCGAAAAGATTGGAAAAAGAAAACCTTCAACCATTATGCAATGAATGCCACAACAGAAAAACGAAAAGAGAACAAAGTGAAGTCCCCCACAGGAAATAACGGGGTGTAATATTAAACTACTCGAGAACGAGGCAGAGTTTTCTTCTCAAAAAATTCCCTTTATCTAGAAATTTTATTAGGAGGTGCTAAATTTGGCTGGTAGACCTAAAAAATTATTGATGAATTCCAATAAAAATTATACAAAAGAAGAAATTATCGAAAAAGAACGACAAGAAACACAGTTGAGTAAATTCTCCAAAATAGATTCTACACCACCAAGCTTTTTAGATGAAATTGCAAGAGAGGAATACTTACGGATTATCCCTCATATGCAAGAATTACCAATTTCTAACTTAGATAAAGGTCAAATTGCACAATATTGTAGTTTCTATAGTGATTTTGTAAAAGCAAGTTTAATTTTAGAAAAAGAAGAACTAATGATTGAAGACACACGAGGTAATATGAAGATCAATCCCGCTTTCAATGTAAAAGAGAAGGCGGGTATTCGTATGCAGCAAACAGCCAACACATTAGGATTAACTATTGATAGTAGACTGCGAATAGTTGTTCCTGAAGAGGAAGAAGAGGACGACCCATTTGCACAATTTGCGAGTGATGCTCAATGATAGATTTTGTAACACTATACGCTAAGAAAGTTGTTAGTGGAGAAATCTTAGCAAGTAAGAAAAATATAGCAGTGGCTCAAAGACACTTAGATGATTTGAAAAATGCTCCATTAGATTGTTATTTCGATGTTGACCAAGCAAATAAAGCTATTAAATTTATAGAAATGCTTCCTGATCCTAAAACAAATCAACCTATGCCTTTAATGCTATTTCAAAAGTTCATTGTAGGTAGTATATATGGATGGCGTAGACGCGGTGGTTTCAGACGTTTTACGAAAGCTTATATTAGTATGGCAAGAAAACAAGGTAAGTCATTAATTGTCTCAGGTATGTCACTGAATGAATTGTTATTTGGTCAATATCCTAAATATAATCGTCAAATATATGTATCATCTTCGACGTATAAACAAGCACAGACGATTTTTAAAATGGCAAGTCAACAAATTAAATTACTACGTTCTAAAAGTGATTTAATCCGTAAATCTACAGAAGCGCGTAAAACAGACCTTGCGCATATAACATCAGAGAGTGTGTTTGAACCGCTTTCTAATAATCCAGATGCGGTTGATGGTAAAGACCCTACCGTTGCGATTTTAGATGAATTGGCCAGTATGCCGGATGATGAGATGTATTCAAGGTTTAAAACAGGTATGACGCTTCAAAAGAATCCCCTTACTCTCTTAATATCTACAGCAGGTGATAATTTAAATAGTCAAATGTATCAAGAGTATAAATACATCAATAATATTTTATCTGGAGAGGTGAAAGCGGATAATTACTTCGTATATTGTGCAGAAATGGATTCAGAAGATGAGGTAAATGATGAATCTTTATGGATTAAAGCAATGCCCTTGTTGGAATCAGATGAACATAGGGATACAATTCTTCGTAACATTAAAGCGGATATTCAAGATGAGTTAGAAAAAGGGACATCATTCCATAAAATACTAATTAAAAACTTCAATCTTTGGCAAGCTAATAAAGAAGATAGCTTAATAAACATCCGAGAGTGGGAAAATGCGGAAATTGAGAAAGACGTATCAAAAATATATGGAAGCGATGTTTATATTGGGGTTGACCTTTCAAGGTTAGATGATTTAACCAGTGTAGGTTTCCTATTTCCGCAAGAAGATAAAACAATGTTGATTGATAGTCACTCATTTATAGGTTTACGAACTACATTAGAGCAAAAATCAAAAAGAGATAAGATTGACTATCAAAAAGTTATTCATAATGGAGAGGCAGAAACAACCCGTTCACCTTCTGGAATGATTGATTATCGACAAGTTATTGAATTTATTGCAGATATCATAGACAAATACAATCTCAATGTTAAAGCTGTTTGTTATGATCCTTGGAATGCACAATCTTTTATCACTACCCTAGAAACAATGATGATTGATTGGGATTTAATTGAAGTAGGCCAAAACTTTAAACAACTTTCACAGCCCATAAAAGAATTCAGAATGTGGATAGCTGAAAGGCGATTAAAACATTTTGGTAATGACTTGCTAACAATAGCAGTGAATAACGCAGTATTAGCTTTTGATTACGAAGATAATGTGAAAATTGATAAACGTATCAACAGACAAAAAATTGACCCTATTATTTCAATAATCACAGCATTTAGTGAAGCACGTATGCATGAATTTGAGATTGATTGGTCATCTATTTATGAAAGTGCTGAATTTGGCTTCTAGGTGGTGAGTAAATGAATTTTAATAAGATATATATTTTTTTGAAATTGCTAATTGTTAATATCGTCAGTATCCTATTTTTAATAGGTTTAACTGTGGTTAATATTGCAATGTATATCGGCTTTGGTTTAGTTTTCGGATTAATTGCTACAGGTTTAACTTTGATTCTGATTGCGTTAATTATCGATCATGAGTCTAAAGAAAGGGGGTAAATAAGTGGGTATTTTCTATAAAGCAGAAAAACGAGATTTACAGTACAACGAAGAAGACTTGCAAATGATGGTTAGTACATTGCCAGGATTTCAAGGGAGTAATATTCGTGAATATGCGTCTGTTGATGCTATTAAACACAGTGATGTATTTACTGCTGTCACAATGATTGCATCTGATTTGGCTCGTATGCCCATCAGGCTAATGGAAAACAGAGAAATAGATTATAATAATCGTATTACTCACTTGTTGAATACAAGACCAAATGCAGTATATAACGGCTATATCTTTAAATTAGTTGTGTTTATCAATGCACTATTAACATCTCATGGTTATGTAGAAATTATCAGAGATAAATTGGGGTTACCAGAAGCGTTAGTTTTTAGAAAAACATCAGAAGTTCAATTGAAAGTATCAGATGGTGGTTATTATTATTATAAATTTAGAACAATCACTGAAAATGGAAAGATGATTGAACGAAAAATTAATTTTGATGATATGTTAGATATAAAATTTTACTCATTAGATGGTATTAATGGTTTATCTTTATTAGATACACTCAACAAAACCATTGATGCAGATAATAATGGTAAAGATTTTCTTAATAATTTCCTGAGAAATGGTACACATGCAGGCGGTATTCTTAAAATGAAAGGTGTATTAAATGATAAGAAAGCAAGAAATCGAGCAAGGGAAGAATTCCATAGAGCTTTCAGTGGTACTAAACAGGCAGGTAAGGTTGTTGTTCTAGATGAATCAATGACATTCGATCAACTTGAGGTAGATACAGAGGTTTTGAAACTTATTAGAGAAAATAAGTCGTCTACTCGAGAGATTGCCGGAGTATTTGGGATACCCCTTCATAAATTTGGTGTAGAAACAACTAATATGAGTATCACAGATGCTAATTTAGACTATTTATCTACATTAAAACCTTATACAACATGTGTATGTGCAGAATTAAACTTTAAGTTTAATGATGAAATCACAGATGATTTTAAAGAGTTTATCTTTGACACTACTGAAATTCGTGTGGTAGATGAAAAAACACAAGCAGAAATAGATAAAATCAACTTGGATAGTGGAAAAACAAATATTGATGAAATTAGAAAGCGTGATGGCTTACCACCTATTCCTGGTGGACACGGCAGTATTCATCGCGTTGACTTAAACCATGTGAATATCAGTCTGGTAGATGAGTACCAAATGAATAAATCGAAAGGTACAGACAACAAACTGAAAGGTGGTGAACAAAATGGATAAAGAAATCAGAGTAGGCGTTGTTGATGAGGTAAGGACTAGTGATGACCAAAAAATGATTATTGAAGGTTATGCGTTAAAGTTTGATACATGGTCAGAAGATTTAGGTGGTTTCAAAGAAACAATCTCTAAAGAAGCATTAAGAAACACAGACTTATCTGATGTACGTTGTTTAGTCGACCATCAACCATCGCAAATCATTGGAAGAACAAGTGCTGGTACCTTAGCACTTCGAGTAGATGATGTTGGATTAAAATATCGTTGTGAGTTACCTAATACAACATTCGCACGTGATTTATACGAAAATATGCGCCTTGGTAACATAAATCAATGTTCATTTGGTTTTATGTTAGATAAGAAAGGCGATGAACTGCGTTATGATGAGCAAGAAGGTATTTATAAACGTACTTTAAAAAGCATCAGTCAATTAACTGATGTATCGGTGGTTACTTATCCAGCCTATAAAGATACTGATGTTAAACCAGCAATTAGAAGTATAGAGAATTTTGAACGAGAAAAACGCAAGTTCAAACTTAGAAACAAAATTAATGAATATGCTAATCAAAAATAATATTCGGTGAAGTTGAACACCATAAAAAATACAACCTAGGACATGTCTATAAGATGATGTCTTTTTTTAATATTAAAAATTGGAGGTTCTATAATGAATAAAAAACAAAAACTACAAGCATCGATTAAAGATGCACAACGTCAAATTGACCTAAAAGTAAAAATCGCTACGCGTGCGTTAGATAATGATGAGTTGGAGAAAGCAGAACAACTTGAACAGGAAATTGCAGAATTACGCAAAAAAATTCAAGAAAAAGAAGAAGAATTATCTAAAATTAAAGAAGATGATGATAATAAAAGTAACGAAGGAAATACAGAACCAAGTCAAACTGAAGGTAATGTGAATGTACGTTCAATGGGTAAATATGGTAATGTTTTCGATTTAGCTATTCCTGGGCAACAAACACAAGTAACTTCACAAGAAGTTAGGGATTTCCAAAATTATCTTGAAACTCGAGATGACATTCAAGGTGGATCATTAAAAACAGATTCTGGTTTCGTTGTCATTCCAGAAGAAATTGTGACTGATATTTTAAAACTTAAAGAAGTTGAATTTAACTTAGATAAATATGTAACAGTTAAGAAAGTTAATAATGGTTCTGGAAAATATCCAGTTGTACGACAATCAGAAGTTGCAGCGTTACCAGAAGTTGAAGAACTTGCTGAAAATCCTGAGTTAGCAGTTAAGCCATTCTTCCAACTGGCATATGACATCAAAACACGCCGTGGTTATTTCCGAATTTCACGTGAAGCAATTGAAGATGCGAAAGTCAATGTGCTACAAGAATTAAAATTATGGATGGCTCGTACGATTGCGGCAACACGAAACCAAGCTATTATTGATGTAATCCAGAATGGAGGACCAGGAGAAAATGGAGACAGTACAAAATTACGTTCTGTTGAGGCTGCAGGTATCGATGGCTTAAAAGATGCAATTAATTTAAATGTGAAACCTAACTATGAACATAATGTGGCGATTGTATCACAAACATTGTTTGCTAAGTTAGACAAGTTGAAAGACAAAAATGGTAATTACTTAATTCAACCGGATGTTAAAGAGAAAACACAACAACGTTTGTTAGGTGCTAAAGTAGAGATTTTACCTGATGAAATGTTAGGAGATTCTGGAGCGGAAACGTTAATTATTGGTAACTTAAAAGATGCTATTGTGTTATTTGATCGTTCACAGTACCAAGCTCAATGGACAGACTATATGCACTTCGGTGAGTGCTTGATGGTTGCTGTTCGTCAAGATTGCCGTATTTTAGATTATAAAGCAGCAGTGGTTGTTCACTTTAAAGATGAAGCAACTGAAGAAGTACAAACTTTATAAGGAGGAATAGAACATGGCTAAATATAAAGTGAATCAAGCATATATTGATAAAGAATTAAAACGTACCTTGCAAAAGGGTGAAGAAGTAGAAATGACTGTGAAACGTGCAAATGAAGTTAACAAAAATGGCAAACCTAAAAATGGTATATTAACTAGAATTGATGACTAGAGGTGAAGTGTGGTGGACTTAACACTTTTAAAAAAGCATTGTAAAATCGACCACAATTCTGAAGATGACTTGCTAGAAGAATACTACACTTGGGCGAAATACGATATAGCTGATGCAGTTACAGATGATATAGAGTGGTTGGAGGAACAACCGTTGTTTAGAGCGGCTGTATATCCTTTGACCGCTTATTATTTTGAAAATCGTATTGCTTTTGAAGAACGAGATTTGAATTATGCGCCACATATGGTTCTAAGTGTAGTTCATAAGTTGAGGGATGCATATGAAATTCAATTCAAATAGATTAAACGAGCGGGTTACTTTTTGTGAAGACATAAGTAAATCTATTAACGGCTTACCACAAAAACCTGTCCCACAAGAATTATATAGTTGTTATGCAGCCATTCAAGACGCGAGAGAATCAGACACACAAACAAGTATCAGTACAGGATCTAAATTTATTAAAACTATTATCATTAGAGATCCTCGTGGTGAATATAAGCCAAATAACAAGCACTATGTGTTACATGAAGGTGAAAGGTATGACATTATTTATGTAAAGAAGGATTATCAAGATAAAGCTTTCATTCGAGTATATTGTGAGGTTATTTTATAATGCCTGCTAAAATTGAAAAAAATGACATTGAGCAAGGTCTTGTTAGAAAGCAGCTTGAATTTAATGCTAAGCAAAATCAAGTGTTAAGAGAAGCAGCTCAAGCGTTAGTACCTGAACTAGCTAGAACCACTCCCGTCAGCGATAGAAAAAAACATGCAAAGAGTCACGTAACTATTTCTAATGTAAGGACTGATAAAAACAGTTATGAAAAGTACATTGTTGTAGGTTACGAAAAAGGTTATTCACATCGTATACACGCAACAGAGTTTGGAACCATGTATCAACGTCCGCAATTATGGATTACTAAGACAGAGAAAAACAATAGACAACTCGTTTATCGAAAGATGTTAAGTGCCATGAAGAAGGTGATTAAATGAGTATAACCGAATTAATCTATAATGAAATCATTAAAGATGAGCGGATTACTATAAAAGATAATATTTTTAGGTATGTAGTACCTCAAAACTTTCATACACAGACTAGTAAACCAATTGTTAGGATATTTCCTTTGCCTTTTAATCCTGAAGAATATGCTGACAATGAAGAAATGACTAGAGAATACGATGTTCAAGTAGATATTTGGTGGTCTGAAAATGAGCCAAGCGAGCAAGCTGAACGAATTACAAAAAGATTAAAGGAATTAGATTTTAAATCATATTATAGAGAACCCTTGTACGAAGTAGAAACAATGACGTTTCGTGAAATAATTCGTGCAAATGGTTCTCTTTTTATTTAGGAGGAATTTTTATGGAAAAATTAAAGTTAAATTTACAGCATTTTGCAGAAAAGGATACAGGAGTTTCCGGTATTGCAATTGGTGTTACAAATTTCTATTGGGCGCCTATTGTTAAAGATACAAGTGAAAACTGGGAAGTAAAACCAGGTTCTCGTACACGTTTCTTGAAAGAAATCGAAGTTGACCGACCACAAGAAGTGGAAGAAGAATATGGAGATAATATGGTTGCAGCAACTGCTGTTTCTAACGGTAAATTATCAGTTAAAACAACTTTCGTTTCCATCCCTGCAGATCAAAAAGCTTTCTTATCCGGTGCTAAAAAAGGTGACGGAGGATATAAATACGGAGCGAATGATATTCCACCAGATGTAGCGGTAGTATTCGAGCGTACAAACCATGATGGCTCATCTGAATGGGTGGGACTATTTAAAGGTAAATTTACGCGTCCATCATTATCAGGACAATCAAAACAAGATAAGGTTGAATTCCAAAATGATGAAGTTGAAGGTTCATTTGTAGACCGTTTATATGATGAATCATCGCATGTGACTGGTTATGATGATAAAGGTTCTACAAAAGGTCGCGACTATGTTTTCTTAGAAACATTCGGAAAAACTTATGAAGATTTTATCAACTCATTAGCACCAAGTGAAAGTGAAACAGTTGTTAAGTCAATGAAAGATAGCACATCACCAGAGGACTCAGAAGAATTACAATCACTATAAAACTTTAAGAGGGGAATTCCCCTCTTTTTTTAATGAAAAATTTAAAATCAGAAAGAAGGAATATAATTATGACAAGAGCATCAATTGAACTTATTACAGGATATACAAAAACAGGTAAACCACAGACTAAAAAATACTTAGCAAAGCCGATGATGTCACTTTTTGACACAATTCAAGGTTCAAAGTTATCTGCAAAACTAACAAAAACGTTTAAACAACCGGATTTTGAAGATTTAACACAAGAGGAATTTGACAAGTTGAGTGAAACAGAACAAAAAGAATATCAAGCTAAAGTTGAAGAGTATCAAGAATTGGTTTCAGAACAATTTGAAGTTTTAGATGAAGTTACAGCATTTGTAGCAGAAGGATTTGATAACCAATTCACATCAGAGGAGTTGCAAAAAGGTATTCCAGCAGGCGCTGAAGGTCTTAGTACTTTAGTTACTGTTTTAGAAACACTTATTTCAGGAGATTTAGACGATACAAAAAAGTTCGTGACAGAGAAGAAGAAATAAACCTTGAAGATTTAACTCCTGAAGGCAGATATAACAACTATATGAAGCTTGCAAAAAAGTTGATTGAAGATGGTATGGATGCTGAAAAAGTAGCAAATATGCCTATTCATTTCTTTTTAGAAATTGTAAGCAGCAAAGTGGAAAGCAAGCAAAAAGCAAAAAGCTTTGCAGATATTTTCTAAAGAAAGGAGGTTAGTGTATGGGGAACCCAATAGGTAATATGGTCATAAGAGTTGATTTAGATGGCTCAGGTTTTAATAAAGGAATGGCCGGATTAAATCGACAAATGCGCATGGTATCTCGTGAAATGAGTGCTAATTTATCAAAATTTGGTCGTTATGATCAATCTCTTGAAAAATCTAAAGTTAAAGTAGACGGGTTAACTAAAAAACAGCGTGTACAAACTCAAAAAGTAAAAGAGTTAAAACAAGAATATGACAAATTATCTAAAGAAACTGGGGAAAATAGCGCGAAAACTCAAGCAGCAGCTGCAAAGTATAATGAAGCATACGCCGAATTAAATAAGTATGAAAGAGAACTGAAAGAAGCAACTGAAGAATTGAGAGCTCTTGAACGACAACAACAAGCTATGAATACTACTATGGGAAAGATAGGTAGTAAGTTCTCTGAAATAGGACCTAAATTCCAAGAAATAGGTCAAAAAATGCAATCTGTAGGACGTAGCATGTCTATGTATGTTACTGCTCCTATTGTTGCAGGTTTTGGTGCTGCTGCTAAAAAGAGTATTGATTTTGATGATTCAATGCGAAAAGTGAAGGCTACATCTGGTGCTACTGGTTCAGAATTCCAACAATTAAGAGATAAAGCCCTTGAAATGGGAGCTAAAACTAAATTTAGTGCATCTGAATCAGCAGAAGCTCTTAACTATATGGCCTTAGCCGGCTGGGATACCAAAGATATGTTAGGCGGTATCGATGGTGTTATGCAATTAGCTGCTGCCTCTGGGGAAGATTTAGGACAAGTGAGTGATATCGTTACTGACTCGTTAACAGCATTTGGTATGAAAGCTAAAGATAGTGGACGATTTGCAGATGTATTAGCACAGACAAGTTCTAAAGCTAATACCGATGTACGTGGTTTAGGTGAAGCGTTCAAATATGCTGCTCCAGTTGCAGGCGCATTGGGATATACTGTGGAAGATACATCTATAGCTATCGGTTTAATGTCCAATGCTGGGATTAAAGGTGAAAAAGCCGGTACAGCATTACGTACCATGTTTACAAACTTAGCTAAACCAACAAAAGCTATGCAAAACAAGATGGAAGAGTTAGGTATATCTATTACTGATAGTAACGGTAAGATGCTTCCTATGCGTGATGTAATGGATCAGTTGCGTGATAGGTTCAAAAACTTATCAAAAGACCAACAAGCAAGCGCAGCTGCAACTATCTTTGGTAAAGAAGCAATGAGTGGTGCATTGGCTGTTATTAATGCTTCAGATGAGGACTACAAAAAGTTGACTAAGTCTATTGATAATTCAACAGGTGCAGCTAAACGAATGTCGGATGAAATGGAAGGCGGAATTGGTGGTTCAATCCGTCAAATGAAATCCGCTTTAGAATCTTTAGCTATAAGTATCGGAGATGTGTTAGCACCTCACATTAAAAGAGCGGCAGAAACTTTAGGTAATTTAGCGCAAAAGTTGTCAGATTCTCCTGGTTGGGTTAAGACTGCAATAGTAAGTGTTGGTTTATTTGCTGCAGCATTAGGACCAGCTATTCTTGTTACAGGGATGTTTACATCTGCAATAGGTAGCATTATGACTACTTTAGGTCCTGTGATGACAGGCATAGCTAAAGCTGGTGGAGTAATGAATTTCTTAGGAAACAAAGCGCCGTTTGCTGCTAAAGGCTTGACTTTAGTAGGTGGAGCTTTTAAATTCATGCTTGGTCCAGTAGGTTTAGCAATTGCAGCAATAGTAGCAATCGGTACAGCATTTGTAATTGCTTATAAAAAATCTGAAACATTCAGAAATATAGTTCACTCTGTAATAGATCCAGTGATGAATGGCCTAAAAAAGATGTGGGATGTTGCTAACCAAATATTTAATGCTTTAGGAAGTTTATTATCTGGTAAAACATTACCAACAGTGGATTTATTATCCAAGATTATGCCTAAAGAAACTGCTAGAAAAGTGACCGTTACTTTAATGCAAATTAGACAAGTATTTATAGACGCTTTTAAAGGTATTTGGTCATATATACAAGAAATAGGTAAGAAGTTATCTGATTTTTGGAAGGAAAATGGAGATACTATCATCCAAGCATTAGCCAATATTTGGAGTGTCATATCGACTGTCTTTATAGAGATTAAGAACTTTTTATGGCCTATTTTACAAGAGTTAGGCGGTCTTGTTCAAACTATATTTATGAATGTTATAGTTCCAATTATCAAAATAGCAATGGGAATTATATGGAATGTAATGAACTTTTTATGGCCACTAATCAAGATATTAATCGTTGATACTTGGAATAATATCAAAAATATTATCAATGGAGCTTTGGATATCATTTTAGGTATTGTTAAGATATTCAGCGGACTATTTACTGGCCAATGGAAGCAAGTTTGGAATGGTGTTAAACAAGTATTCAGTGGTGCATTAACGCTTATATGGAACCTTATTCAACTTTGGTTCATCGGTAAAATACTTAAAGTAGTTAAGATATTCAGCGGACTATTCAAAGGTGTTATAAGTTCTGCTTTTAAACATATCAGAAGTGTAATAAGTACAGTACTGAAGTTTATTTGGTCTATTATCAGCACGATTTTCAAACGGATATTAAGTATCACTAAAACGATATTTGGTGCCGTGGCAAAATTCATTAAGCATATATGGAATGGTATAAAAAATGCCATCGTTGGAGCAGTTAAATTTATTTATAACGGAGTTAAACGTTACTTTACCGCAGTTAAAAATACAGTGAACAAAATATTTACTGCTGTAAAAAGTTTTGTCGTCAAAACATGGTTGAATATCAAAAACACCGTTGTAAAATATGCTAAAAGCTTATGGACTGGCGTACGTAATACATTTAACTCTTTATCCAAAGGTGTTCGTAATATTTTTAGTCGCTTACGCAGATGGTTAGCAGATACTTGGAGAAATATTAAAAACACAGTAACTAGATACGCCTCTCAGTTATGGGCATCAGTCAAGAAGACTTTTAATAATTTATACAACGGTACTCGTGATATAACTAATAATGTTAAGAGAAAAGTAACAGGTATCTGGCAAGGAATAAAGAAATCTGTAACTGGTATTGCTAGTGCGTTATGGAGTTCTGTTAAGAAGACCTTTACAAACATGCGTGATGGATTAGCTAATATCATTGGTAAAATTAAAGATCATATCGGCGGCATGGTAAGTGCTATCAAAAAAGGTTTGAATGGTCTTATCAAGGGCTTAAACTGGGTAGGTTCTAAGTTGAGCTTGCCTAAAATACCTAAATTATCAACTGGTACACAAAGAATTAATCGCCACATCAGAACAACATCTGATGGTCGATTAAAAGATGGCACTATGGCAGTCGTTGGAGATAAAGGACCAGGCAATGGAAGAGGTATTGATGGCAGACGCGAATTAATTCAATATCCAAATGGACGCACTGCGTTAACACCTGCCAAAGATACAACAACCTTCTTGCCTAGAGGTTCAAGAGTTATCAGCGGCAGTATGCGTCAAAAATATGAAGAAGCTGAAGGTGCAGGTATGATGCCTCGCTTCAGCATGGGTACATTACCAAGATTGAGTATAGGTACATGGTTCGGTAATGCCAAAGATTGGGTCGGCGATAAGCTTAAAGGTGCCGGTAAAGCCGTTGGCAATAGTGCAAAATGGTTATCCGACAAAATCGGGGACGTTATGGACTACATGGACGAACCAGGAAAATTACTTAACAAAGTGCTTTCCATGATGGGTATTGACTTTAGTTCTCTTACAAAAGGTATGGGTATCGTTGGAGATATTACACGTGCTGCATGGAAAAAAATAAAAAAAGGAGCACTAGATTGGATTAAAGGTGGGTTTGAGGCTCAAGCAGGAGATGGATCTGTGTTTGAAGGATATGGAATTCTACAAAAATATTCTGCTCCGCCATATCCGCCGAATCCTAATTATCCTTTCAATGGCGGAGTCCATCACGGTGTCGATTATGACATGCCTGTTGGTACTCCCGTACGTACACCGATGGCTGGTCGAGTTAGAAGTTGGTACGATAACTACGGCGGCGGTAATGCTATCACTGTTTCAAAAGGTAAAACATTTTTATGGTTCATGCATCTTAGTAAGCAACTTAAGAAGACAGGAGAACAAGTTAAAGCAGGACAACTTATTGGTAAATCAGGTAACACGGGTTCAATGACTAATTATCGACATCTTCACTTCCAAGTCAATCAGGGCGGAGAATCCAACAGTAACTCTGTAGAACCGCTTAGCTGGTTAAAGAAAAATGGTAAAGGTATCGGCGGTAAATCAGGAAAATGGAATGGCAATATTCGACAAGCATTAAAATTAGCCGGTTTGCCTACATCTCAAGCATACGTAAATGCGTGGGCGAGACAGATTCAAACGGAATCAGGTGGAAATGCTAAGGCTATCGGTGGTACTGATGGTTTAGCGGACGGTCGTGCAATGGGGCTTGTGCAAGTTAAACCTGGTACATTTAATGCTTTTAAATTACCAGGACATGGTAATATCATGAATGGTCTAGATAACTTAATTGCTGGTATGCGTTATGCAAAAGCTAGATATGGAGGTAGTATATTATCAGTAATAGGTCGTGGACATGGGTATGCGACAGGTGGACTCGTCCACAATGGCTTATATCATTTAGGCGAAGAAGGGTACCCTGAATGGATAATACCTACTGACCCAAAACGAGCAGATGATGCAGCTAAATTACTTGCATTGGCTAGTAAGGATATTAGTAAAAACAAACGTCCTAGCCAATTGAAAAGTGTCAATAACCTTTCTGATGATGGTCATACAGTGAGTGTCTTAGAGAAGAAAATGGATAAAGTAATTGGTTTACTTGCTAGATTGGTTAGTGCTGGTGACACAATTGCAGATAAGGATTATGAACCAGTCATTGATAAATACGCACATAAACAACAAGTTTTTGACGCAATAGATGATTATAATAGACAAAAACAAAGACATAGAAGGTTTAATCCTGGAGGAGTTTAAAATGCTAGATACAATAAAAGTTAATAATAAAACAATTCCATGGTTAGTAGTAGAAAGAGGGTTTAAAATACCCTCTTTTAATTTTGAAATAGAAACTGAAGATGTACCGGGAAGAAAAGGTTCAGTTTTTAAAAAGAGAGAGGTGAAAGGTTATGAATTTGACTTACCTTTAATAGTAAGTAATGAACATCTCTCACACGGTGGAATGAAAAAACACGATGATATTTTAAATGAGATAGTACGTTTCTTTGATTATGATTATGAAGTTCCATTACAATTCATGACACAAGATTGGTACTGGAATGCTTTTTTTGAAGGTCCTGTAGAAATTGATAAGACACCTAGAGGAGTATTGTCATTTGTTATAAAGGTTGTTTTGGTAGACCCATACAAGTATGCAGCAACCGGCAACTACAACACTGCTATATCAGACCAAGTGTCTATTGTGAATAGCGGTACAGCTGATACACCCGTCACAATAGAAGCGAGGGCATTAAAAAATGCTAACTTCTTCCAAATTGCCAAAGGCGATGAGGACTATTTTATGATTGGTGACGATGATGTAGATAAACCACTCAATGACTATTCACCACTCATTTTAGGTGATGAATTGCGCGTGTTTAAAGGCTGGAATAAACAAGATGCCAAAGACTTCACTGATAACCATACAGGCGGTGACGTTGGTGGTGCTTTCAGTCAATCTTCAAGCAAGGAGTCATTCTACCTAAACACAGAAAGCGTAACGGGTAGTGGTTGGCAGGGCGCTATGTATAAACGTAGCTTTGTCAATTATGCGAGCGCTCAAGACTTTTCAACGACTGTTAAGTTTGGCCTAAACCAACGTCGTAAAGGCGCAGTACACTTCGCACAGTACCTCTACGATACAGACGGACGAGTGATCGCTTCAATTGGTTACAGTAATCCTAACGCCAACTCAAACACAGGACGTATCATTGTTACACTGTTTAACCAAAATGGCGACCAAGTTAAGATATACGACTATAAAAACAATCCTAGTTTATACAACATGGATGAGTTTGTGGTCTATATTAAGTTGGAACGTCGTAGCAATCAATTTAAAATAAAAACCTGGAAATATAGAGAGATTCCTTATCCGTTAAGAAAAATCGCGTTTGATCAGCATGAAAAAATTTATATGGATAGCGGTAAATTCTACACACGACCTATTGCTTCGTTATCTTTATATTCTGCTAAGAATGGTAATAATCCAGTCATGCCGCTATATATTTTCGGTACTTATACGAGAGAGCTATTGCCTAAACCTAAAGGGGCAAGAGATATGATTATCAAAAAAGGCGATGAAATTTTGATTGATATGCGTAATCATAATGTATTAGTAAATGAAGAGCCTTTTTTATCTGAAAAAACTTTTGGTTCTAACTATTTCAATGTAGAAAAAGGGCATACAGAATTAATTATCTCACCGTTAAATACATTTGATACAACGGTTCGTTGGCAAGATAGATATTTATAGAAAGGAGGTTGCAATTTGCTGCATATTTTAGACTATGAAGATAAAATTATAGACTTTATTTCCGAAGATGACGCATCAATTATTAACGCAAAACATAACCGTGATATTAATAATCACTCAGAAACGTTTGACTTTACAATACTGTCAGAACGAGCTATAAATATGCAAAAGAATTATAGAGTCATTATTCAAGATAGCACTGGTCAGTATAGAGAATTTATTATCGAACATATTTCACAAGATATGGATGGATATACTGAAATAGAAACAACAGCTTCATATTTAGAAGATATAACCGGTGGGCCTCCTTATGCACCAGGGAGCTTTGAGAAAAAGACAACCACAGAAGCCTTATATGATGTATTGAAAGATACGGGATGGCAAGTATCAGAAGCTACTGAATATGGGGGTATACGTACGACATCATGGACTGGTTTTCATACACGTTACGATATACTGGTGCAATTGTGTACGACTTACGATATGATAGTTGATTTTTATATCGAGTTAGGTAGTAATACAGTTGATGGTCGCTACGTTGTGCTGCGGAAGCGAAATCCTATATTTCAAGGTAAAGAAATAGTTAAAGGTAAAGACTTAACTGGTTTAAAGCGAATTGTTGATATGAGCGAAGTTAATACCGCATTATTATGTGTGGGTCCTGAAAAAGAAGATGGTTCACGTATTACTTTAACCGTCAAAGATGATGAAGCCCAAGCGCAATTTGGATTGCCAGGAAGATATATTTGGGGCATCTATGAACCTGAAACTGAAGATGAGAATATGACTGAAGCACGATTACGTTCATTAGGTACAACTGAATTGAACAAACGTAAAAAAGAAAAAATCAGTTATGAAGTAACATCTCTAGATATTAAAACATATCAACCGCATGAAATTGTTCATATTGGCGATATGGTACGTATCAAAGATAGAGATTTTACGCCTCCGTTGTATTTAGAAGCTGAAGTAATCGCTGAAGATTATGACATGGTTACTAAAGAATCAACATATTCCTTTGGCGAGTATAAAGAATATCGTGAAGATAATTTACGACAAGAGTTTTATAAGCAACTTAGTAATATTAGACAACGAATGAATGATAACTTCAGCAATGTAAATACTATTGTTAGGGAGACCAACAGTCAATTACAGTATTTCGAAAAGAAAATTATTAAGTCGCAAGATGCGCCGGAAAATCCAGTCAATGATATGTTGTGGTTAGACACAAGTAATCCTAAAGTAGCAGTGTTACGTAGATACTGGAACGGACAGTGGATAAATGCGACTGCCGAAAAAGCTGATGATATTGACGCAGTTACACGCGAGAAAGCTTTGTACGATGATTTAAATAACACATTTATAAACTTGAACATTCAACACAGCAAGTTATTAAGGGAAGTGTATGAAGTTATAGACAGTGAATACCTTGTCGATACTGCATTGAAACAACAGGTTCAACAAAATTTAGATAATACAATCAATGTCTATCATGCAATCGAGACAAATCTTGAAAGTATGACACCGGAAACAGCGACAATCGGAAAACTTGTTGATACACAAGCACTGTTTTTAAAATATCGCGAATTGCTGCAAACACTATACAATTCATTAGAAAACGCTAAGATTGCAATAGATGATCGTTTCAAATTACTGCAATCTCAATACACAGATGAGAAATTCAATGATGCAATGTCTAAAGTAGCCGAAGGCATCGGTGGTACATGGAACGCTGAAACAGGTCAATTACTTGCAGATATTCCAAGTCAACAAGAATTAGAAGACGCGTTGAAAACCTATATCAACAGTCAAGACGACGCATTGAAACAGCTAATTGACGGTGAAGTGAACAGCAAGATAACACAAACTAAAAATGAATTAAGCAGCAACATCAGCGCAGTGAGTGCAAAAGTGAACGGTATTCAAGTCGGAGGGCGCAATTTGTTTTTAGATACAGAAACATTTGGCCCCAAATTTACAGGAAGCGTATTAAATTATCCATTATCATTAATCAATGGTAAATATTGGATTACATTAGGTTACATATGGAATTTTTATGTAACTATGGATGTAGAAATCGGCAAACCTCATACATTATCATTTAATGCTAAAAGCAGGAATGATGTTGAAACAATAGCTTATACACCAATCAGGAGTACAAAATCAGACGGAACAACAGAATGGCTAGGTTATTATAAAAATCCTGTTACTAAAGAAAAGCGTGTTAAATTAACATTCACACCTGTAACTTCAAAAATTGACATATTCTTTTTGAAAGATGGTTCAACTTTACCAGATGTTATGTATTCAGAAATCAAACTTGAAAAGGGTACAATTGCGACTGATTACACACAAGCGCCTGAAGATATACAAGCAAATATTGAAAAGGCACAAGCAGACGCGACAACAGCTTCAAAAGCATACGCGGACGCCCAGGACGCATTGAGAAAAACAGAAGCACAGGCTTATGCAGACGGAGTTGTCACAGAGGAAGAAGAACGTGCAATCGCAGATGCCCAAGAAAAATTAGAACAAGCAAAAGTTTATGCCGATACAACAAAAGCAGCTGCACTTGCTTATACAGATGAAAAGCTAGAACCGATCACATCAACACAGACAAAACAATCGACAGACATCAAACAACTGCAAGACGGTATCACATTAAAAGCTGATAAAACTGAAATTACAACAATGTATGATAACAACATCAAACCGTTAGAAACTAAAGTTAATGACAATACGGCACAATTAAAAGTACAAGCTGACCAGATCAGCAGCAAAGTAGCAAACAGCACATACACGGCAGACGTCAACAATATCATTACACGTTTGAATAGTGCAGACACTCAACGTACACAGTTGAGCAATGCAATCAACGACCGTGTCACTATCAAAGAATATACAGATAATAAAACGGCAACAACGAACCAAATTAATACAGCTGTAAATAATGTGCAGGTCGGCGGTAGAAATTTATTAGAAAACAGTGCAAATATTAAAAAGGCTATCAATGATACTTCGAACAATTATAATCAGTATTGGGCTACTTTAATCACAAGTGCTCATAGCAAATTACAGCTGGGCGAAACCATAACAATCAGCTTCGATGTTCAAATGGAACGCGGTGAAATACTAAGAGTGTATGATACTTTAACTAACTATGATTTCATGTTTGGTGAAAAAGTTTTTACTAATTTAGGTAATAAAAAGCAAAGGTTGTCATTTACTTTACCATTAGTATCAACAACTAAAAGCAGTACAGTTTGGAACTTAAGTTTTTACAACAATAACAACGGCGACCGATTTACAATTGAAAATATCAAGATAGAAAAAGGAAATAAAGCAACGGACTGGACACCTGCACCGGAAGATGTCAAAGCAGATATTGATAAAACAAAAGCAGAAACTGATAAAACGCTTAGTGTTATGCAAACACAGATTAATCAGAATGGTACTGACATCAATGCACGTGCAACAAAAGAAGAGTTTAACGCCAGTAAGAAAACACTATCGAATGTAATAAGTGATTTATCTATTAATACGACAACAGGTCTGACACTTTCATATGATGAAAATGGTAATATTCAATCACATACTGTTGGCCCCGATGGCATTATGTTGAAGGGTGACCGTGTCAATATCAATGTGAACAAAGATTTTCAAGTGTTAGCTGGTAATGTAAATAATAAAGTCGGTAAAGATGAAATCATTAATCGTTTAAACTTATCACCAGAAGGTTTAGACATCAATGTAAATAACTTAGGTATACGTGGCGGGGATACTACAAATTATTTATCAATCAAGAATCAAGAAATATTATCCCGTGGTACATTCACAAGGACATGGGGCGGCGTAACTGATACACCTAGTGCAGAAATTGGAATTAAAGATGGATATATTCTTTCCAGAAATAAAAAAACAGGATATAACCTTTATATGACTGAAAAAGGACTATCCACAATGATGTCCGGCGGCGTCGGTTCAGAACAAGCTGGTGCATTAGAATTTCATTACGATTTATTTAATGATAATTCACGTGGTGTGCGCCTTTCGTCTACTTATGGAGTTGTATTCCTGCACTCTGAAAATAGTCGTATCTATACTCGATCCAGATATACAACAAATATTGAAACTTGGGAAGCGTCTGTATATATTCGACCTCAAGTTTATTCTCGTCCAGGTACTAACGAATTCAGTTTTTATCTCAAAGATAATGACAATGCTAAAGATACGGATGGTACATTGCTATTCGGTGAAATCTATGACGATAAAGGTCAAGCGGGGTCTGGTATTAGATTTAAAAAGGCAGGATTTTCAGGACAAACTGAAGGGGACTATGAACCTGTCGTATATGCAACAGATAAATTTGGAAACATCGGAACAGGTAGTTTTCACGCAAGAAACTTTTATGGGGATTTCCAATCAAGAAGTGGTTATTTGTATCTCAAAGCTGATGACAGGGTTCGTATCACAGACTACAAAGGTTATAACAACGGTAATCCGACATATGGTGATTTGCAGTGCAGATGGATACAATCAGAAAGTATCCGTACAACAAGCACCAACTTTTATATCGGTACATCAACAGGTGAAGTAAGAATTACTAACAACTTACTTTATAACGGCGGGGACATTGGCTATAAAGATATACGTTTCAAAAACTATGTAGCAATGTCATCAGAGAGATATAAATATGATATTAAAGAGTGGAATTATAGTGTGCTTGATGCATACCGCAATGATCTAAAATTATATTCTTATAAAAACAAATCTGAAAAAGAGGAAGAATATGTTCGTGACCATCACGGTATTATTATTGAAAGAGAAATACCGATTGAATGGAGACATCGTGATGGTTTTGATGGCAATGAAGTGTTGTTTTGGAATACTAAAGCTATACAAGAATTGATTGAAAAAGTAGATGAATTGGAGGAACAAATAAATGAATCAAAATAACCAATTACAAGCAGATCCAAATAAAGTGATTAACAACTTATTGAACAGAATCACTGAGCTGGAAAAAGATAATGCAATTTTGTTCGCATTGTATCAAGAGGAATTAGAAAACAAACAAAATACTGATGAAAATGACCGTGGTGTAAGTGAGTAACTTATACCACTATTTTTATACAAATTTTTAGGAGGAATTTATTATGGAAAGAATCAAGGAATTTTACTTAGTGGAAATTAATAAATATGGAGAAGAGAGTGCATTAATGCAAAATTATTCGAATGGCTTCGTCAGAGGGGCTTCGCCTAATACTGCTTATAAATTTCAAGAAAAAGAACAAGTAATCCAAGCTTGTAAGGTTCAAAATATGCTTGCTACTATTTTGAACAATGGGACTAAAACTTATTTTGTGGAACAAAATATTGAACGTGAAATGTATGATGAGAAAGGTGAAGTATATGTAAAAGGCGAGGTGCAAGAGGTATAGCCTCTTTCCCTAACTTTTTTTAGAAAGCAGGTGAATGGATGAAAAAGCTGAATCTATCAGAGATGATAGCAAGCACCCTATTATTCGGAACAGGGTTATTCACGTTGTGGAGAGGGTTGTTCTGGACAATTGAGCAAGACTCGATTTTAGGCGATTCTGCTTTTTATAGAGAATTACACAACCTGTTACCGATATGGATATGGGGTGTGTTGTTTTTACTTTCAGGCATATTATTAATGTGTGCAAGTTATTTACTACCTAAACAAAATCGAAAAAGTTATTGGCTAATCACAATCGGAAGTCTTATATCATTCGTTATGTATTTTATTATAACAAGTGCAAGTGTTTACAACGCAATTAATTGGTTATCTCCTATTCAATTCGCTACACTTTCAGGGGTTTATTTAGTGCTGATGTTTTTCGGAGGTTTCGAAATTTATGCCGAGCGAAGATAAATATGTACTACGTCATGAATGGGAAAGAGCGAATCGTAATATAGATGGGAAGATTAATGAAGTAGATAACAAGCATATAGCATTGCATAACGATTTAAAACTACTGGTCACACGATTAAACGATAGTAACGATGCATTAATTCAAAGCCAATTAACTACAAATAAGACTTTGGAAAAAATCAACGACAATCTTATAGGATTTAATAATCGTATCAAAGACGTTGAACATACTTCTGATATAACAATAAAAAGGTTAGATTCGATTGAAAACTTTGTATCTGAAAGGCAAAAAGGAAATATGCAGATATGGGTTGCAATCATTGGTGCTATATCTACTGTGCTAGTAGGCGCATTAGGATTTGCAGCAACTTTTTTCTAAGTCGGCGCACTGCGTCGGCTTTTTACTATTTCAAAGGAGTGAATTAAATGGAAGATAAAATCAAACAATTCATCGGTTTAATCGGTGGTTTTCTCGGGGCATTATATCTTGCACTAAACACAAGTGGAATCAGCGCGGAATGGATTAATCCTCAAAAAGTAGATGCATGGATTAATGTGATCAATACTGGATTACCCCTCGCATTAGTATCATATGGAGTATGGAAGAATACATTTATTATTAAAAAATCAGCGCGTGACCAAGAAAAGTATTTAAAGGAGAAAGGGTTGAAATAGGATGCTAACTGCTATTGATTACCTTACTAAAAAAGGTTGGAAAATTTCATCCGACCCACGCACTTATGATAATTATCCTAAAAATTATGGATATAGAAATTATCAAGAAAATGGAATTAATTATGATTCGTTTTGTAATGGTTACCACAGAGCATTTGATTTGTACTCTAATGCAACTAACGACATCCCTGCAGTAACTAGCGGTACAGTAGTCACTTCTGAAACACATGGTAATTTTGGAGGCACAGTGGAAATCAGAGATGCCAATGGTAACGATTGGATTTATGGCCACTTGCAACGTAATTCATTACGATTCTCAAAAGGCGATAAAGTCAATCAAGGCGACATAGTTGGATTGCAAGGTTCATCCAACTATTATGATAATCCTATGAATGCACATCTTCATTTACAATTACGTCCTAAAGGAACAGATTTAAATGATGAGAAAGCAGAAGTATGCAGTGGATTGCCAATTGAAAAATACGATATTAGTAAGCTGAATGCAAAACAAGATAAATCTAAAAACGGAAGTGAGAAAAAATTGAAACATATTTATTCTAACCATATCAAAGGTAATAAAATTACAGCACCAAAGCCAAGTGTTCAAGCCGTGGTTATCCATAATGATTACGGAAGTATGACACCTTCTCAATATTTGCCATGGTTATACGCACGTGAAAATAACGGTACACATGTTAATGGTTGGGCAAGTGTGTATGCTAACCGTAATGAAGTGTTATGGTATCACCCTACAGACTATGTAGAATGGCATTGCGGTCATCAATGGGCAAATGCTAACTTAATCGGCTTTGAAGTATGCGAATCATATCCGGGGCGCTTGTCAGATAAGTTGTTTTTAGAAAATGAAGAAGCAACTTTAAAAGTGGCAGCTGATGTTATGAGATCTTATGGCTTACCAGTAAACCGAAACACAGTACGACTGCACAATGAGTTCTTTGGTACTTCTTGCCCGCATCGTTCATGGGAATTGCATGTCGGCAAAGGTGCCCCATATACAACCGCTAACCAAAATAAAATGAAGGATTACTTTATCAGTCGTATTAAATATTATTATAACGGCGGTAAATTACAAACAAGCAATGCCAAAGTTATCAAACAAAATGATGTAAAAAAAGAAGTTAAAAAGAATGAACAACAACAAGTAGTTAAGACAACAGATTGGAAAAAGAACAAACATGGTACTTGGTGGAAAAATGAACAAGCTACATTCAAAAATGGTAATGAATCTATCCAAGTATGGCATGTCGGTCCATTCCGTATTGATGGTAACCAAGCAGGTAAGCTACCAGCAGGCACAAGTATTAACTATGATGAAGTAATGTTGCAAGACGGTCATGTTTGGGTAGGTTACGACGGCTTCGAAGGTGAACGATTATATCTACCAGTAAGAACATGGAACGGTGTCGAACCGCCTAAACATGGAATAGGCGATCTTTGGGGTAGTATTAGCTAAATAAATATGTTATTATTTATTTACCGCTGTTGTCATTGTAAAAAGTGTCTTTTCACAGATGATACTATATTGTAAGTTCGTGGATGATAGTGTCCATGACTTGAGGGTTATCTATATAGGTAACCCTCTTTTTTTATGGTATAGTATAATTCAAATAGCGGTACTTTAGGAAATTGTCGGAATAATTGTATTTGTAATTAAAAAGTGAAATATAGAGTGGTATTAGTAAAAAAGTTATGATATAATTTTTTCAGACACTGTTTTCACAACTCAACACTCTAAGGTGTAAATAGACTTTAAGCATGATTTGAGAGTTACCTATAAGTAGCTCTCTTTTTTATTGAAATAAAGGGTAGTAATTACTAAAAAAACATGGTAAAATAAATATAGAACATGGTTTTTACTCTTCGTTATTCTATTGTGTAAATAGATATTATGCATGAGAATAGAAAGCTGTCTTTTTTGGCAGCTTTTTTATTATCTTATTTTAATATTAAACAAATTGTGTTAGTATATTAAACAGAAGATATTTTGGAAGATAATTTTCTAATCATAATCTTACCACCTTTTATGGTGGTGTTTTTTATGTTATATTAAAAACGTGGGTTAGATATATGGTATCTATGTAGAGAAACTATTTAAATAGTTTCTCTCAGACCGTAGACAAACTACCGTTATAACTTG
>NZ_KV820912.1:0-53898 GCF_001815505.1 Staphylococcus sp. HMSC072B07
GCTCACCAGTCCTATTTGACAGAGAGCCAAAAAAGCAACGACTATGCACTAAGTTATATCACTTAATACCAGACGCTGCTCTTCGTGTTTTTACCTATACCAATTAATTAAATAAATAAATTTGTACTAAAACTCAGTTCAACATGATTCATCTATTGTGAGATTATATGCAATCTAACCGTTACATGATGTTTTTTCCTGATGATTGGGTTTTAGAATTAAACAAACGAACAAATTACTCAACCACTGATGGTTCTTGTGTGAATGTGCTGATCGCATGTTTGTAAATTAAATGATTTTTGCCTTGTGAGAATAAGTTCACAACGGTGTCATCGAATTCTACAATTGTTCCTTTCATTTGGAAACCGTTTAATAAGAAAACAGTTAACTCCTCTTTGCTGTCTTTAAAACCTTGTAGAAAATTCTCTTGGATGCTTTTATCATTCATGATTGCATTCTCTCCTTTTTTTATTTATGTGGGCAGTAATGTCATCTAGAATCAATGGAAGTGGCTGTTGCTCTCTATCAAACCATTGCACATTCATTTTATTTTTGAACCAAGTCATTTGACGTTTTGCGTAATTTCTTGAGTGTTGTTTTAACTTGTCAACTGCTTGTTCAATCGAAATGTCTTGATCAATAGCAGGAATCAACTCTTTATATCCTATTGCTTGCATGCTCTGACAATTTGTAAAACCCTGTCTCAGCAGTTGCTCTACTTCATTAATTAAACCCGCTTTCATCATATGATCAACACGATTGTTTATTCGTTGATACATAGTTTCACGCGACGTTTCTACCCCTATTAATAATGTATCATAATTTTCTGTATATTGTTGAACTTTTTTGCGATTACTTAATTTTTTTTTCGTTTTTAAGTAATATTCAACCGCTCTCAACACTCTTTTACGGTTATTCGGGTGAATATCCGCTGCAGACTCCGCATCAAAGCTTGCGAGATATTGATGTAACGCTTCATTAGACAAGCTTTCTAATTCCTCCAGCTTTTCACGTACAGCACGTGCTGTTTCTTCAGAAACTTCTTCTTTATCAAATGGATAGTTATAAATTAATGATTGAATATAAAGACCCGTACCTCCAGCGATAATTGGAACTTTACCGCGCGCTGTGATGTCTTTAATTAATGCTTCAGCACGAACTTTGAAGTCATATGCTGAAAATGATTCATCTGGATTTAAAATATCAATAAGATAATGAGGGATATTTTGCATCTCTTCAGGCGTAGCTTTAGCTGTCCCAATGTCCATGCCTTTATAAACCTGCATTGAATCACCGCTGATAATTTCACCATCAACTTTTTTCGCAATTTCAATGCTTAATTCAGTTTTCCCTACCGCTGTTGGTCCTACAATGACAACGAGTAAGGGCTTTATATTGTTGCTCATATTAATCCCCCTGCTTATATTTGTTAAGGATATTTTTCTTAATCCAGTCATACATGTTATTCCATGTTTGATGATAGTCTTCTTCAAACAGAATTTCATGTCGCTTATTACGATAAAGTTGTACCGTAATGTGTTTTACACCATTTTTCTTCATTGCCACACCCAGTCTGCGAATACCTTTGCCATAGTCTCCAAATGCATCATCTTTACCAGAAATTAATAAGACTGGTAAATCTGCATTCATCTTTTTGATTTCTTTTGGTGTGCTGGTTTTCATCATTTCATTCAGCGTTTCATAAATAATCTGATTTGAGACTAAGAATCCGCAATACTGATCAGAACAATATCTATCAACTTCCTCTCTTTGTGTTGATAACCAATCATTCTCAGTTTGCACGTTTTGAATTCCTCGATTGAATGGTCTGAAAGCTAGACGGTTGACCCATCTGAGTCTTCTGCGTTTGCCAAATACAATCGTGATTATTTTCATTAACGATGCCAAAATTTTCCCTTTTAATTTTGGGAACAATCCTGTACCTGTCAAAATCAAACCTTGCGACATATCAGGATACATTTCAACATATTTACGTGCAATAATCGATCCCATTGAATGGCCGAGCACAATATAAGGCAGTTCATCTCTTTCTGGATATAACGTTTGCGCAATTTCATAAGCATCCGCCGCAACATTTTCAATACTGTCATAATGCCCTCTTGTGCTTTCGTCTATATCCTTACCATGACCTCGATGATTGTGACGAATCACATCATAGCCTTGTTGGTTGAGCGATTCGACAAATGTATCATAACGTCCCATATGTTCAGCCATACCATGAAAAATATGTACAATACCAATTCGTGTTTTATTCGCTTTATCTAATTTAACTTCAATATTTGTACCATCTTCAACTGTTACCTTAAATGTGTTAGGACACATTGACTACACTCCCGTCTAACTTTTTATTATTCTAAGATGCCTTCACTAGATGTCTTACCCTTCTATTATAAAACAGACCCCAAATTCTTGAAATAGGCTTTCATTTACCTAAATAGTAAAAAAACTGCACTCTTTAATAATAGGACAACAAAAATGAGCTGGAACTTCGTCCCAACTCATTTTGATACTCTATTTTGCTTTATTCAGCAGGTTGATTATTCGCAGTTCTTGCTTCATTAATCGCTTCTTCTAATTCTTCTGTATACAATGAACGTTGAATTTCATCATAGTTTAATAGTTGTGCTAATACATCTACAACCGCTTCTTTATATTTCAAGACATCTTCAATATCGAAGTACAACATACCTGTTCTACGGATTAAGAAATCTGTTGGTTTATAAACCATTTCATTTTGAATACCATATACCAATTCAGCATAGATTTCTAATGGCAATCCTGAGTTTTGATATTGTGCCGTATGCGCAATTTTATAGATTTCATCTGCGTTTGAACCATAACGTTGTGCAATATCTTTAGCAGTTTTTGCGTCAATTTGATATTTCTTAGCTTCAGCTACTTTTTCTTCTACAAAGTGATCGAAATTCGCACTGCCGCCGACATCTCCGCCTGATATTGTCAGATGTTTTGTTTCGCATGGACCGAATTTCTTACCGAAGTCTTGTTGTAAACGTTTTGCTAATAAGTCCACAATGCCTTTTGCCATATGACGATAACCTGTTAATTTACCGCCCGCAATTGTTAATAGGCCAGATTTACCTTCCCAGATTTCATCTTTACGTGAAATTTCAGATGGGTCTTTACCTTCTTCTAAAATCAATGGTCTGATACCTGCCCAAGATGATTCGATATCTTTATCTGTTATATCTAATCCTGGGAACATATAGTTCACTGCATCGACTAGGTAATCACGGTCTTCTTGTGTTGGTAGTGGTGACGCTTTGTCATTGTTATAGAATGTGTCAGTTGTGCCGATATACGCTTTACCTTCACGAGGAATCGCAAAAATCATTCTGCCATCTGATTTTGTATCGAAATAAACCGCTTGTTGTAATGGGAATTTAGATTGATCGATAACAATATGCACACCTTTAGTTAAGCGTAATTGTTTATTGTTTCTAGAATAATCAGCGCCTCTGACTTCATCTACCCATGGGCCACTGGCATTAATGACTTTTTTAGCGTGAATGGTATAAGCTTCATCCGTCAACATGTCAGTCACTTGAATGCCATTCACTTTTTCGTTGTCATTGTATGTGAAATTCATTGATTTCGTATAGTTAAGAATATCTGCACCTTTTTCCGCTGCACGTTTCATGACTTCAATTGTTAAACGTGCATCATCTGTACGATATTCTACATAGTAACCGCCGCCTTTTAGGCCTTTCTTTTTAACTAATGGTTCTTTTTCTAATGTTTCTTTTTTGTTCAACATTTTCTTGCGTTCTGATTTTTTAACCCCTGCTAAACGGTCATACATCGCTAAACCGATAGAAGTTGTAAATTTACCGAATGTACCGCCTTTATGCATCGGTAACAACATCCATTCCGGTGTTGTTACATGCGGACCATTTTCATAAACAATCGCACGTTCACGTCCAGTTTCTGCTACAACCCCGACTTGAAATTGTTTTAAGTAGCGTAAACCGCCATGAACTAATTTAGTAGAACGAGAACTTGTTCCTTGCGCAAAGTCTTGCATTTCTACTAATGCCACTTTCATACCGCGGTCTGCCGCATCTAACGCAATGCCGGCACCTGTAATACCGCCGCCGATGATAACGACATCATAGTCTTCCTCTTTCAATCTTCCTTTAATTACATCTCTGTTTAATGTTGATAAACTCATTGAACAACGCCTCCTAAAATATTCTGTTATGAATGCATGAGACAAGTCGAGATGCGAATTTAACGCAAAATAAATTAAAAAATGAGAGACCTATCCCATACATTAAAAATGGTGTGAACAGTTCTCTCATTCTCGAGTCATAGATATTAACTTGTCTTTAGTATAACATAGTTAGAAATCAGTCGTCTAATTAGTCGTCCAGCTTGAAGACTTGTGTTGCTTCTACAGCTTTTTTCCAACCTTTATATAATTTTTCTCTTTCTTTTTCATCCATTTCAGGTTCGAAAGCTTGATCTAATTTCCAACGGTTCGCAATTTCTGCTTTACTATCCCAGAAACCTACCGCAAGTCCTGCAAGATAAGCAGCACCTAACGCAGTCGTTTCATTGATTTCAGGACGTTCTACTGTAATGTTTTGAATATCTGCTTGGAACTGCATTAAGAAGTTGTTCTTAACAGCACCACCATCTACACGGATATTCTTCACTTCAATACCTGAGTCTTGAATCATCGCTTCAACCACATCACGTGTTTGGTAACAAATAGATTCTAACGTTGCTCTGATAAAGTGTTCTTTCTCAGTCGCACGTGTAATACCAAATACTGCACCACGCGCATTCGCATCCCAATATGGTGTACCGAGTCCAACAAATGCAGGCACCACATAAACGCCATCACTTGATTCAATACGGTTCGCATAGTTTTCAGATTCAGGTGCTGAGTTAATCATACGTAAACCATCTCGCAACCATTGAATAGCTGAGCCAGAGACGAAAATAGAACCTTCTAATGCATAATTCACTTCGCCATCTAAGCCGAATGCGATTGTTGTTAATAAACCGTTATCAGATTGAATCGCTTCTTTACCAGTGTTCATTAACATGAATCCACCTGTACCGTACGTGTTTTTCACTTCACCACGTTCGAAGCATGCTTGTCCGAATAAGGCTGCTTGCTGATCCCCTGCGATTCCCGCAATCGGTACTTCTTGTCCGAAGAAATGATAATCTTTTGTTTTCGCATAAATCTCACTTGATTCATGAACTTCCGGCAACATTTGTTTTGGAATGTCTAGAATTTCTAATAATTCATCATCCCATTTTAAGTCATGGATATTGTAAATTAATGTACGGCTGGCATTCGTATAATCCGTCACATGCGCAGCGCCCCCTGATAATTTCCAGACAATCCATGAATCTACTGTACCGAATAATAAATCGCCGTTTTCAGCTTTTTCTCTTGCGCCTTCCACATTGTCTAAAATCCATTTGATTTTAGTACCAGAGAAATATGGATCAAGAACTAAACCTGTTTTCTCACGGAAGGTATCTTCATAACCTTGATCACGTAATGATTGTACAATATCTTGTGTTTGACGAGATTGCCACACAATCGCATTATAAATCGGACGACCAGTATGTTTATCCCAAATGATAGTTGTTTCCCTTTGGTTTGTAATACCGATACCGCTGATTTGATGCGGATAAATATTATCGTCATTCAACACTGTCGCAATGACAGACAACACGGATGTCCAAATTTCATTCGCATCATGTTCCACCCAACCTAAATGTGGGAAATGTTGTGTGAATTCACGTTGTGCTGTTGAGACAATTTCTCCTTCTTTATTGAATAATATTGCACGTGTACTTGTAGTACCTTGGTCTATTGACATAATATATCTTTCCATAGTAAGCCACTCCTTAACCCTGATTTTAACATGTTATTAATGTTTTAACTGTTCCCCGAATTATCTAAGCCTGTAAACACTTTGATTAGTAAATCGTACCAATGTCTTTCTTATCGATTTTATTTAACACAACACCTAAAATTAAAGTTGCTGCAGTTAATAAAATCGCCACAACAGATAATGCATCAAATGTTTCTTTATAAGCTGCACGGTAAATACAAGCACCTAACATACCGCCTGCAATTGGACCTAGCACAGGCACAATCGCATAAGACCAATTTGAATTACCTTTACCTGCAATCGGTAATAATGCGTGTGCAATACGCGGACCTAAATCACGCGCTGGATTAATCGCATAACCTGTCGGGCCACCTAAACTTAAACCAATTGCCACAATCAAACCACCGACAATAATCGGATTTAAGCCTTCAGTGAACTTATTAATACCAATAAATAATAAGCCTAATGTTAATGCTGCTGTACCGATAATTTCACTGAAAAAGTTAGCATAGTAATTTTTGATACCTGGTGCTGTACAAAACACTGCTAATTTTGCACCTTGATCTTCAGTCACTTTCCAGTGCGGTAAATACATTAACCAAACTAAAAAGCCTCCGACAATACCGCCGAGCATTTGACAGATGATATAACCTGGCACTTTGTACCATTCAATACCGCCATCCATCGCAAAAGCAACTGTCACAGCTGGATTTAAATGTGCACCTGAAAAAGTTCCGACTGCATAAACACCTAGTGTTACCGCAAGCCCCCAACCAAGCGAAATATTAATCCAATCACTGCCTAAACCTTTTGATTTTGCTAAGTTCAAATTGGCAACCACGCCGCCCCCAAATAAAATCAGAATGGCTGTCCCTAGAAATTCCGCAAAATATGGACTCATCTTAATTCACTCCTTAAAAAAGACAAAAAGACTCCTACATAATTGAATACAATGTAGAAGTCTCCTATCTCTATCAATATTTATATTAACTTATTAACAGAATATCTTTTTATGAAAGCGTTGTCAATAATTATTCACAATTTCACAAAATTACGTTCCAAAAATTTACCATAATGTTTTATTGCTCGTTGTAACATATTCCGCACCACTTGTTACGGCTTCTTGTACTTCTTCTTCTAAATCAATCAGCCCGCCAGCAATCACAGGTGTCTTTGTTTCATCATAAATTTTCTGTATTACCTTGCTTGCAACTCCAGGTAATACTTCCACAAAATCCGGCTTTACTTGTTGGATTAAGGCAATACTACGTTTAAGCGCATGACTATCAATAATAAAGACACGTAAAATTGTCGTTACTTTTAATGTCTTTGCTTTTTTAATCACTTTAGGTTTCGTCGACACAATACCTTTCGGCTTGAATTTTTGAATCAAATATTCACAACCGAACTCATCGTGCGCAATACCCCTTGTTAAATCCACATGAATATACATTTCCATGCTGTGTTGTTTCAATAAATCGGTAATACTTTGTAAATGACCGATATGCGCATCCAATAACACGCAAGTAGGATAATCCGTTTTCACCAATTTTTCTAAATCGCGCATTTCACGGATTGCAGGTAAAATGTGTGGTTTCAAGCTCATATCTCCTTTACTGGATACGTTTGAATAAACGCTCCATTTCATAATTTGAAAAACTGATGATAATCGGACGACCATGCGGACAAGTAAATGGGTCTTCCATTTCTCTCAACTGATCAATTAAGTCCGCCATTTCATGATTTCGTAAATAATGATTGGCTTTAATAGATTTTTTACAGCTCATCATGATGGCCGCTTCTTCTCTAATCTTCTTAATCTCTACTTTTTTATGTTCTAACACATACTCTACCATATCTTGAATAATCTCTTCTGCCTCTGCTTTAGGGAACCAGACAGGATAACTATTCACGATATAGTCATGCGCACCGAACGGTTCTAAATGTACCCCTACTTTATCTAATTCATCCTTGAACTCATCAATAATCATTTGTTCATCTTTTGAAAAATGGAACGTTAACGGTATTAATAAATTCTGAACTTCATTCGTTACTTCTCCAATTTTCTCACGGAAATACTCATATTTAATGCGTTCTTGTGCTGCATGCTGGTCAATCATAAACATGCCAGTCTCATTTTGCGCAATAATATATGTTCCGTGAACTTGGCCAACTACTTCCATATATGGCACACGGTGTTTAGGTTGCGCGTTTTGTGTTTCACGAACATCTGGTGTTGGTTGTGCGCCATACGCTGCTTCTTCTGGTGTATGTGTTGTAGCTTCATTTTCATTTAATAATGCATCGTCATTATCAGATTGATTATCTTTTTCTTCTAAATCAGACAACATTGCTTTTTGCATCTCTTGATACGCTTGATAATCTGAAGTTGATGTATTCTTTTCAGAGACCTGTTCATTGGGAACTTCTGGCTCTGATTCAGTAGTAGGCAAATCATTCGAAGTTTGAGTAGATTGTTGCTGGTTTCTTTTTTCAAAATCTAATTTCTGTTGTTCAAATGATTCCAACACTTTGTTCTTTTTATACAATTTATTTTCATCATTGTGTGGAATTAAGATTTTATCTTTAAACGCATCTCTAATTTTTTCCACAATTAAATCATATAACTGTTCTTCTTTAGAAAGTCTGACTTCTAATTTTGTAGGATGCACATTAACATCTACTAAAATTGGATCCATTTCAATATTGATATAACAAATAGGATAACGGCCGATTGTCAGCAACGTATGATACCCTTCTAAAATGGCTTTATTTAAAATGAAATTCTTAATATAACGTCCATTGATAAAAATAGAAATATAGTGACGGTTACTACGTGAATGTTCTGGTTTAGCGACATAACCTTCTAGGTGGTAATCACTCGTATCACCTGTAATATGTACTAAATCTTTAGCCACTTTCATACCGTATATTTCTGCCATCACTTCATTCGTACGTCCAGAACCATTTGTTTTAATCAGCACTTTACCATCTGAAACTAAAGTGAAACGCACATCTGGATGACTCATGGCCATACGGTTGACGATATCTGTAATCTTGCCTAATTCTGTATACAAGCTCTTCACATATTTCAAACGTGCTGGCGTATTATAAAACAAGGATTCTACTAAAATATCTGTCCCTTGTTTCGCTTTCGCCGGCTTTTGGTTTAAAATTGCGCCATCTTCTGCATAAATTTCATGACCGTTTTGTCCGTCTGTACATGTTTTTAATGTCACTTTTGCTACAGAAGAAATACTGGCCAAGGCTTCACCACGAAAGCCTAATGTTCTTATATGGAATAAGTCGTTATCTTCACTTAACTTACTCGTCGCATGACGATGAAAGACTAACTTCAAGTCATCTTCCTCTATACCTGTTCCATTATCTACAACACGAATAGATTCAATGCCAGACTGTTTAACTTCTATATTAATTTCACTTGCTTGTGCATCAAGGGCATTTTCGAGTAATTCTTTGACGACTGATCCAGGACGTTCTACGACTTCACCCGCCGCAATTTTATTAGCGAGTGAAGTTTGTAATTCTTTAATTTTGCCCATGATTCGTCACCTCTATTTTAATTGATTTTGTAATTCGTTTAATTTAATCAATGCTTCAAGCGGTGTCATATTAGAAATATTAAGTTGTTTCAATTCCGCTTCTATCGCACTTTCTTTCGGCGCACTATCAAATAAGTCAAAGGTACCTTGGAAGAACTCTGCTTCATTTCCTTTAGACTGTTTTGTTTCTTCTGTGCTTTCAGCCACCTGCATTTCTGATGTTTCATTCGTCGGAATATGCGGCTGTGGTTTATCTTTTGCTTCAAAGGCATCTAAAATCACTTGTGCACGGTCAATCACTTCATCAGGTAAGTCTGCTAATTTCGCAACTTGAATACCATAACTGTCATCTACTGCACCCTCTTTGACTTTATGCAGGAAGATCAATTCGCCTTGATATTCATTTGCTGCGACATGTACATTTTTAAGACATGCTAACGATTGATCTAATGTTGTCAGCTCATGGTAGTGAGTAGAGAATAAAGTCTTCGCATGAGACGTTTGTGCTACATATTCAATCATGGCTTGAGCGAGTGCTAAACCATCAAATGTAGAAGTACCACGACCGATTTCATCGAAGATAATCAAGCTGTCTTCAGTCGCATAAGTTAAAGCTTTTTGTGCTTCTAACATTTCTACCATGAACGTACTTTTACCTGAAACTAAATCATCCGCTGCACCGATACGCGTAAAGATTTGATCAAAAATCGGTAAAACTGCTTCACCACATGGAACATATGCCCCCATTTGCGCCATAATACTAATAATCGCAATTTGACGCATGTATGTTGATTTACCTGACATATTCGGTCCAGTAATTAAGTAAATAAATTGTTCATCATCTAAGTAACAATCATTAGGTACATAATCATTATAATCCATCACACGTTCTACCACTGGATGGCGTGAATCGACTAAGTTCAATGTTTTATCTTCACTGAACTCAGGTCTGACGTAGTTATATTTTTGCGCGATTTCCGCAAAACTTTGAAGACAGTCAATTTCTGAAATTAATTTTGCTTGTTTTTGAAGACGTTCAGTATAAGTTTTAACTGCTTCTCTCAATTTCACAAATAATTGATACTCTAATTCAACCGCTTTATCTTCTGCGCCTAAAATCAAATCTTCTTTTTCTTTTAATTCGTCAGTAATAAAACGTTCCGCATTCGATAAAGTTTGTTTACGTGTATAGCCATAATCAGCAGGTTCAAAGTCTTTTAGATTCGCACGCGTAATTTCGATAAAGTAACCGAATACTTTGTTGAAGCTGATTTTTAATGAGCGAATGCCAGTGCGCTCTCGTTCTTTTGCTTGAAGTTGCGCAAGCCATTGTTTCCCATTAATTGACGCTTCTAAATATTCATCAAGCTGTTCATTGAAGCCTTGTTTAAATAAACCACCATCTTTTACAGAAATCGGAGGTTCTTCCACGATACTTTGTTCTAATAAATCGAGTAAATCATCTAAAGGCTCTAACTGTCTGAATTGTTCTGGCAGCTGTTGGTCAAATTCATCGAGTAAAGCTTTGATATTCGGAATTTCAGATATTGAGTGCTTCAATTGGATTAAATCACGTGCATTGACGTTACCATAACTGACACGTCCTACAAGGCGTTCAATATCATAGACTTGGTTTAAGTATTTACGGAGAGTATCACGTTCGATGAAGCGGTCTATCAATTGAGACACTGCATCTAAACGTTCATTAATAGCTTGTTTATAAATTAATGGACGATCTATCCATTGTTTTAAACGACGTGCACCCATCGGTGTTTTCGTTTCATCCATCAACCATAATAAAGTACCTTTTTTAGACTTCAAACGGATACTTTCTGTTAACTCTAAATTACGTTTCGCATAATAATCCATTTTCATAAAGTCTACTGCTTCGTACACTTTGACATCTTCAATATGATCTAAGTTTCGTTTTTGTGTGTGATGAATATAATCTAATAAGACTTGTACAGCACGATGCATCAAGTCATCTTCTACTTGATTCACTGGATAGTCTTGATTCGTGATATCATCTACAACAGTCAACGTTTCAGTCGCAAGCGACATTTGTTGTTTTAAGTTTTCTTCTACTGTTTCTGCTGTCACAATTTCATTTGGATTAATCGTTGTGATTTCATTCAGCAACATACTTTCATCTTTAAAGTGTGTAACTTTTAATTCACCAGTAGAAACATCGCAATAACTTAACGCAATGTCACCATTTTCTCTGACGAAGCTTAAAATATAGTTGTTTTGTTTCTCATCAACACCGCCCTGGTTCATAATCGTACCAGGTGTAACGACGCGGATGACTTCACGGCGTACCATGCCTTTTGTAACCTTCGGATCTTCCATTTGTTCACAAATGGCCACTTTATAGCCGTTATTAATTAAAGTTTCGATATAGCTTTCTGCTGAATGATACGGCACCCCGCACATGGGTATCGGATTTTCTTTTTTCGCATCACGCTTCGTCAACGTGATTTCTAACACTTTCGATGCGACTTTAGCATCTTCATAAAACATTTCATAAAAATCGCCTAGTCTGAAAAACAGTAAGCAGTCTTGATATTGTGATTTAATTTTTAAATATTGCTGCATCATCGGCGTTACATTTGTCATGATTTTCAATCATTCCTTCTAATTTTAGGTTTAATCATTATAAGTGATTGTATAGGAAATTCATATTCTTTTCACTTGTCTTAACTCATCTATTTTAACAAATTATGTTCTCACAAACGAGTATCGTCTTTACACTGTAATTTTAATCTAATTTTAAAAATAATAATAAATCATAAAACCATAGTTAACTTTTATAAACTTATAGTAAATATGTGCAATTCCCCTTAAATCTTAAGCTATCATGAAAATATCTTAAACAAAGGAGCATGAATACATATGAAAATTAAATCAACTATTTTTTCTACTCTCATGATTTCTACTGCACTTCTCGCAACTTCCCAAGCTTCTTATGCGAGCACCGACACTATCGGTCCAGCTTCAAATGCGCATAACCAATCTACAAAAAATATGTCTAATCATCCGCATAACATCTTAAATCAAAATGTTTCAATTGCACATCGTGGCGCGAGTGGTTATGCACCTGAACATACTTTCTTCGCATATGACAAAGCGAAACATGAACTTAACGCAGACTATATTGAATTAGATTTACAGATGACTAAAGACGGCAATCTTATCGCGATGCATGATGAAACGGTAGATCGTACAACTGGTGGAAAATTCCATAGTCCCGTCAAAAATTATACGACAGAACAACTGAAACAAATGGATGTCGGTACTTGGTTTAACGTTGAAAATCCACAATATGCGAAACCTGAATATGAAGGCGCAAAAATTCCGACGCTTGACGAGATTTTAAATCGTTATGGTCAAGATACTAATTATTATATCGAGACAAAGTCACCAGATGTGTATCCAGGTATGGAAGAAAAATTACTTCAAACACTGAATCAACATGGCTTATTAACTCCTGCAAAACTAAAAAACGGACAAGTTGTGATTCAAAGCTTCTCACAAGAAAGCTTACTGAAGATGCAACGCTTAAATAGCCATATTCCGCTTATTCAACTAACAGATATTGGTCAATTATCCGCTTATACTGATCAACAACTAGACTTTATTTCATCTTATGCACAAGGTGTCGGCCCTGAGTATCATGATGCGACACCACAAAATGTCGACAAAGCACATCGTCACGACTTACTTGTTCATCCATATACAGTAAATACACAACCAGAGATGCAAGCATTGCTGAATGCAGGTGTAGATGGTGCATTTTCAAATTATATCGATCAGTATATTCAGTTACGTGATCAAAAATAGTACTAATTGACCACATATAGTTATTTCATGTATGAGATTCTAACAGTTTACTAGTATTTTCTTTCTATGACTAAAACAATATTTAGTTATAAAAACCACAAGATATAACAATGACCCCATTCACTTCATTTAAGAAACAAATGGGGTCTTATTTATTAATCTTTAGGCAACCAACGAGAGAGTTTACCTTTTTTAAATAATATCATTAATACAACATAGCTGATAAAAGCACCGACAGCACTTGAAGTAATAAAGGCTGCCATTAAAGGTTTAATCGCAAAATGTTGTAAACCGAGTACGAATGCTAATGGAATACACATAAAACTTCCGATTAATCCTGTACCGATGACTTCACCGATAGCTGCCATAAATAAATGTTTACGGTAGCGGTAAAGTGCACTTGCCAACAATACACCAATCATACTGCCAGGAAACGCAAAAGCAGATCCTGTGCCGAACATCATTCTAATTACAGAAGATAGAAAGGCTTGTGCCAATCCAAACCACGGTCCTACAAATACAGCACATAGCACATTAATCATATGCTGAATCGGTGCTGCTTTAATCGGTCCAATAGGGATAACAATCAAACTGCTTAAAACCACATTAATGGCGATAAACATTGAAGTCAGTGTAAGCTTTCTTACATTCACAATAAAAAACGCCCTTTCACTTATAATTTAAAGTTACTGCTTGTGGTGCGCTGCATTTAACTGATCAGCCATCGTATTAATCATCATCTGCAATAAATCATTCGCATCTGCTTGGGCATCACGAAACTCTGTCACAATCGGCAACGCATTGATTTTTTGTTGAATCTCCGCAATCTCTGCTTCACTACGCTTGAAAGCTTCCATTTTGCCGTAGTTCTGCAAATTGACTGATTGCTTTTGTCGTTGTTTCAAATCAGCCATCCACGCATCGATATGATGATTACGATGTATTTGTTGTTCAACTTTTTGATATTCTTTAACGGTTTCTAAAGCTTTTATTTGATCACTGAGTGCTTGTGCCTTAGCGATAATCTCTGCTTTATCGTACATTATGCTTCAACCGCTTCAGCTTCCACAATATTTAAGAATGTACCGTTTAAAGAATATTGTTTCGCTTCATCAATTTTCACTTTCACTAATTGACCAATTGCTTCTTTAGGTCCTCTGAAATTGACAAGTTTATTTTTCTCAGTATAACCTGCTAAAACATTTTCATCTTTTTTACTGCTGCCTTCACATAATACAGTGACCACTTCACCTTCGTATGCTTTTAAGGCACGTTCTGAATAATAACCGACTTTTTTATTCAATCGTTGTAAACGTTCTTTCTTCACTTCAGTTGCCACGTTATCTTTCATACGTGCTGCTGGTGTACCATCACGTTGTGAATAAAGGTACGTATACGCATGTTCGAATTCAACTTCATCATATAGTGATAAAGTCTCTTCAAATTGTTCTTCAGTTTCATTTGGATAACCGACAATGATATCTGTCGTTAACGCAACATCTGGAATTGCTGCTTTGATACGATTTACTAAATCTAAATAACTTTCACGTGTATATTTGCGTCCCATAATTTTAAGTACGGCATCATTACCAGATTGTACCGGTAAATGAATATGTGGAACAATATTGCCGCCTTTGGCAATAACTTCAATCATGTGGTCTGTGAAGTCCCATGGATGACTTGTTGTGAAGCGAACACGTGGGATATCAATTTTAGCGATATCTTCAAATAAATCGCCTAAACCATATTCAATATCTTGTAAGTCCTTACCATATGAGTTAACATTTTGTCCTAATAATGTAATCTCTTTATAACCTTGACGTGCTAAATCACGGACTTCTTCAATAATGTCTTCTGGTCTACGGCTACGTTCTTTACCGCGTGTAAACGGAACAATACAATATGTACAGAACTTATCACAACCGTACATAATATTGACCCAAGCTTTGAAATAATCATCACGTACTTTAGGCAAGTTTTCAATAACATCGCCTTCTTTTGACCATACATCAATGACCATTGCTTTAGATAAATAAGCTTCTTCTAAAATTTCAGGCAACTTATGAATATTATGCGTACCGAAAATCATGTCCACATTTTGGAATGATTTTAAGATTTTATTTACTACTGATTCTTCTTGTGACATACAACCGCAAACACCGATTAAACAATCTGGACGATCACGTTTTAAATGTTTTAAATTACCGATTTCACTGAACACTTTATTCTCCGCATTCTCACGGATTGCACAAGTATTCAGTAAAATAACATCCGCTTTCAACATGTCGTCTGCTAACGTATAACCAAGTGCCTCAAAAATACCTGCCATTACTTCTGTGTCATGTGCGTTCATTTGACAACCGTATGTTTTAATAAAGAACGTACGGCCTTTACCCATATCTTTAAACTTTTCATCTATTTGGAAATCACGATTATATTTTACTTCTTCTTTACCGCGTTTTTTGGCTTCTTTTAAACTAGGAGGTTGATACACTGTTTCGAAGTACTGACTATAATCTTTTTCTTTTTTATTTCGTTGAGCAATGACGTCTAAAGAACCTGCTTTTCTTTGTTCTTCATTCACTTCGCAAAATCCTTTCTATATCCCCGATTTATCATTATTACATTATATATGGTTTATCATAAAAGTGCAAAATGATTCTTGTTCTCATAAGAAAAAGCCGGTCAATGTGACCGACTCTTTGATTAGTGTTTAGATTTAGGGTTCAAAGCATCTTTTAATCCTTCACCCACGAAGTTGATACATAAAATTGTAATCGTAATAATCATCGCTGGTGGCATCCAAATCCATGGTTTACTGCTTAATACATCCGCTTCTTGCGCATCCGATAACATATTCCCCCATGTCGGTGTTGTTTTCGCAATACCGAAACCAAGGAAACTCAAACCTGCTTCTGCCACGATTTGTACCGCAAATAATAATGTTGCTTGTACAATGATGACACTTAAAATATTTGGAAGTAAGTGTTTTAACATAATTTTATAAACAGGTGTTCCAATTGAAACAGCCGCTAAGAAATATTCATTTTCTTTTTCCTGCATGACTTTACCACGTGTTAATCTGGCAATCCCAACCCATGATAAAGTAATGATTACGGCAGCTAAAATAAACGCTGAGCCATATGGATTTTTGATTTTGTCACTGAATGTCGCATTTAATACGATTGCGAATGGAATGAATGGGAACAACATAACAAACTCAGTAAAACGCATTAAAATGGTATCTACTTTGCCGCCATAGTAACCTGAAATCATTCCGACAATCAAACCGATGATTAAAATTCCGGCAGTTGTCACAATCCCAAAGACCATAGAGACACGACCAGAATAAAGCAGACGACTTAAAATATCACGTCCACCGGCATCTGTGCCTAACCAGTGTTCTGGTGACATATCCCCTTTAATATAAACCAAATTTTGTAAGTTTGGATCGTACGGCGCAAGCAGTGGAGATAACATTGAAATCACAAATATCGCAATTAATGTAATCAGCGCTGTCATTGCTAATTTATTATGTGTGAAGTGAATCATGGCTGTTCTCAGCGGTGAATAACTTTCATGTTTCTTTTTTGATTTTTTAGACATGTTTTCTCCTCCTTAGTTGCTCTTAATTCTAGGGTCTACAATACTGTATGTGATGTCGGATATTAAGTTCGCTAATAGTCCTAAAAATGCAAAGAATAAAAGTAATGCCATCATTAATGGATAGTCTTTACCGCTGATTGCTTCAATTAATAATTTACCGATACCAGGATAAGAGAAAATCGTTTCAGTAATTACAGCCCCGCCGAAGATAGATAACACATCTCCACCGAAGAATGTCACAATCGGAATGACTGAGTTTCTTAAAATATGTTTGTTGTAAATTTTGTTTTCTGAAATACCATTTGAACGTGCTGTTCTGACATAGTCTTTACGTGAATTTTCGATAATATCATTTCTTAAGAATTGTACGTAACCTGCTGTCGACATAATACCTAGAATTAATGCAGGCAATAAGGCATGATAAATTTTACTCATATAGTACGGGAATGTACCTTCTTCCAAACCAATCGTCACTGAGCCTTGGAATGGGAACCAGTTTAATTGGAAAGCAAATAAATAAATTGCGAACACACCCGCTACAAATGATGGTAACGCGAGTAAGAAATAGTTCGCGATTTGTATAGAATAATCTAAAGGTGAGTACGGTTTCCGTCCTGAAACAATACCAAGCGGAAACGCTAAAATATAAGTAAATATCAAACTTAATGTACCTAGTGTAATTGTGTTTGGCATTCTTTCTTTAATTAAATCTAAAACTGGACGTTTGAATCGTACAGATTCACCTAAATCACCTTGAGCGATTTTTTCAGCCCATTTCATATATTGCACATGAATCGGCTGGTCATAGCCTAATTTTTTTCTTTGCTGTTCAATATATTTAGATGCTGAACTATCAGTTGACGTTACAGATCCTGTAAAAGCATCACCCGGCTGCATTTTCGCAATACCGAAGATAACGATTGAAATTAAGAATAATAACGGAATCATCAATAATAAGCGACGAACAATTAACTGAATCATTTTTCCACCTCTTCCTCAATCAATAAGCATGCTGCGAAATGATTTTGACTGACTTCTTTATACTTTGGCTTAGTTGTTTTACACGCTTCTTGAGCAATCGGACAACGGGTATGGAATGGGCACCCTGTCGGTGGATTGGCAGGAGAAGGTAAATCACCTGTTAATAAAATACGTTCTTTTCTTTTTTCTGGATCAATTTCAGGAATAGCTGAAATCAAAGCTTGTGTGTACGGATGTTTAGGATTGTTATAAATTTCATCTGACGGACCTTGTTCTACAATGTGTCCGAGATACATAACTCCAATGTAATCACTCACATGCTTTACGACACTTAAGTCATGGGCGATGAATAAATAGCTGAGATTAAACTCTTCTTGCAAATCATCTAATAAGTTCAAAACTTGAGATTGTACAGAAACATCTAACGCACTGACAGGTTCATCTAAAATGATGAGTTTTGGTTTCAAAGCGAGTGCACGTGCAATACCGACCCTTTGTCTTTGACCTCCTGAAAATTCATGTGCATATTTATAATAGTCTTCTGTGTTTAGTCCTACTTTGACAAGCAGTGCTTTGACTTCTTTTTCGAGTTCTTCTTTAGATATTTTATGATAGTTTTTAATCGGTTCAGCGACGATATCGCCGACCATTTGAAGCGGGTTTAATGATGCATAAGGATCTTGAAAGACCATTTGAAAACCTTGTCTCGCTTCTCTCAACTTTCTACCTTGAATCTTTGTGATATCCTCGCCATCGAATAAAACAGTACCATCTGTCGGTGTCTGTAATCTTAAAATGATGCGTCCTGCTGACGATTTACCACAGCCTGATTCACCAACAAGCCCCATTGTTTCTCCTTCATTAATTTTAAAACTGATACCGTCTACTGCTTTAACTTGACCGATTGTTCTACGAAAAAACCCACCTTTAATTGGATAATATTGCTTAAGATTGTTTACTTCTAAGATTGTCTTTTTATCCATATCGTTCCTCCATTATTGCTCGTCATATAAATGACAAGCGACTTTATGTTTTGCGTCAATCGATTTTAAAGCGACGTTTTCAGTTTTACAGATATTCATAACATGCGGACATCTATTTGCGAATTTACATCCTACTTTCGGCATATTTACAAGTGAAGGGACACTACCTTCAATGACTTCTAATTTTTCAACATCACTGTCTAATTTAGGTATCGATCTGATTAAAGCTTGTGTATAAGGGTGTTTCGGAGATTTGAAAATTTCATTTGTCGTGCCAGTTTCAATAATATTACCGGCATACATTACGGCAACGCGGTCACAGAGTTCTGAGATAACAGCTAAGTCATGCGAAATGAAGATGATAGACATATTCGTTTCTTTTCTGATTTTACGTAACAACTCTAAAATTTGGGCTTGTACTGTAACGTCTAAGGCAGTGGTAGGCTCATCAGCGATTAACAAATCAGGACTACAAGAAATAGCTAATGCGATCATGACACGCTGTCTCATCCCCCCTGATAATTGATGCGGATAGTTATCAATGACTTCTGCGGCACGCGGAATACCTACTTGGTTCAGCAAATCAATCGCTTTGGCTCTCGCTTCTGATTTATTCAATTTCAAATGCAGCATGATTTTTTCAGTAAGCTGATTACCAATTGTAAATACTGGATTTAAAGCTGTCATCGGTTCTTGGAAAATCATTGAGAGTTCTTTACCTCTTAGTTGGTTATAGTCATTCTCACTGATGTTGTCGACACGCTTACCTTTAAAGACGATTTCTCCTTCTTCAATCTTGGCAATTTTTTCTGGTAATAACTGCATCACAGATAAACTTAATACAGATTTACCTGATCCTGATTCACCTACGATCCCAAGAATCTCCCCTTCTTCAACTGACAAATTAATATCATTAACTGCAGAATGCCATTCTTTCTTTATGTAAAAGCTGGTTTTTAATTGTGTTATTTCTAAAATATTCCTCGATGTCAATTTCAACACTCCCTTTTTTTGCTTAGAAAAAGCCTCGAAAATAATCGAGGCTTTTCATGCAAAATTATTTTTCTACAGTCCATTCATTTGCAGGGTTAGAACCTTTGAATGAAACTTCAAAGTTTTTAACTTTATTGCTAACTAAAGTAATATCTTCAAGTTCTACAAGAGGGATAACTGGAACATCTTTATTCCAAAGTTTTTGCCATTTCAAGTAGATATCTTTACGTTTTTCTTTGTCGTTTCCTACAACATCAAAATCAGTAGCTTCTGCTAATAATTTATCTGATTCTGGGTTGTTGTAACGTGATTCATTCCATAATGCATTTGATTTATATAAACCTGATGGATCTGGGTCAGCCCCTTGTTGCCATCCTCTGACATAAACTTCAACGTTACCGTCTGATTTTTCTAAATCTGCATTATATTTACTGAATTCAACCATGCTGACTTTAGTTTTCAAGCCAACTTTTTCCCAATAACCTTTAAGTGCTGCAGTTCTTGGTTCAAATGTTGGGTTTGTACCTGCATAGTGTTTCAAGCTGATTTCGAATTTTTTACCTTTAGGGTCTTCTCTGAAACCATCGCCGTCTCTATCTTTATATCCTGCTTCATCTAATAATTTTTTCGCTTTTTTAACATTGTAGCTATAGTCTTCTAAGCCTTTATTACCTTGAGATACCCAGTGACTTGTTGGAATTAATGAGTTCGTTGGTTTAGCGTAACCATACATGAATGCTTTAATCCATTCATCTTTATTGATCGCATAATCCATTGCTTTTCTTAAACGTACATCTTGGTATTTAGGAAGTGGTTCTCCGACTTTCATTGCTTTTTTATCATATTTGTTTAATACAAATCCGATAATCATGTATTGTGTTGATGGTGCTGTTAATACTTTAATGTTGTCTGCTTTAGAGTCTTTAACTTGTTTTGCCATTGGTGGTGTACCTTGACCTACCATGTCGATGTCGCCGTTTTGAAGAGCTTTAACCATCGCGTTTTGGTCTACAACTTTGTAGTTGATTTTGTCGAGCTTTGGTTCACCTTTCCAGTAATCTTTGTTTTTCTCTAATTGTACTGATTCGCCATCTACGATTTTTTTAACTTTGAATGCTCCATAACCGATTGGATGTTTACGAACAGCGTCTGATTTTGCCATATCTTTAACTGGAATATCTTTAAAGATTTTTTCACTCAATAAGTCGCCAGCATAAATTTTCAATAAGTTATTAACTTTTTTCTCTTTGAATGTGATTTCTACATTGTAGTCATCAATCTTTTTGATACCTGAAATTGTATCCGCTTGACCTTCTTTTTTCGCTTGTGCCCCTTCGATACAATCTACGTTGTCATAACGTGGACCATCGTAGTCAGGATTTGCTAATGTTTCTAATGTGAAAATCCAGTCATTGATTGTTAATGGATTACCATCTTGCCATTTCACACCTTTTTTCAATGTGAATTTATATTTCTTAGCAGGTTCGATTTCTTTCCATGACACTAAGTTTGGTTCTAATTGTAAATGATCATCCATTTTGAATAATCCATCACTGAATAATCCGATAACACCTGAATCAGTAACTGATGATGCAAAAATACCAGAGAAGTTACCTTCTGGTGGTGCACCTGTACCAATATTTAATGTACCGCCTTTTTTGTCACTCTTGCCCGTACTGCTTGAACCCTTAGTATTATCAGAATCCGACTTTTTGCTGCCGCATGCTGATAGTACTAATAACAGTGATAGTAAAACTATCGCTAACTTAAACCATCGTTTCTTCATATAATTCCTCCTCTTGCTGTTATCTCTATGCCGCTTATATGAAATTATTATATTAATATTCAGACTATTGTGTCAATGACGCTTCTATTTTTTATTATTTTTATAATTAGGTTGTTTGATAAAACAAAAAAGCACTCCTGTAATTAGGAATGCTTTAGCAAATAATATTTATTAATCATATTTTGCGGTCAAATCTTCCATTGTAATACCAGTCGGTACATAATAGAACTTCACTTGACTGATGACACTTGGTACTTCTAGTTCGACCATTCTGTCATTAATATTTTGAATTAAAATCAAACACTCGCTCATTGTGCCTTGAACGGTTGTTTCTAATGGCGATACTCTAAATTTTAATCCAGATTGTTCAATAATAGAAATCGCTTCATCAACATATGGAATAACGTCTTCACCATTGGGGGTTTTAGGTAATACTTGAATACTCATCAATGTATCTTGCATCTTTCAAACCTCTTTTCACTATTTCATTAACTTTACTGTATCAAAATTTATATTTTCTATCGAATATTCTATCTTAGTTTTATGGAAATCATACAGTGTGGTAATAACAGCTGATAATAATGAGGCGATGATCAATTTCTTTATAGACTAGGCGGTGGATTTCATCAAGTTTCAAAACTTTAAAACCACCTTCACTGATTCGTCTAACATATAGAGGCACAGGATGATTATCTTCATCAAAAGGAATTTCACCTTTAATTTGTCTGATTGCTCGATTAAAATGTTTGATTAATTCTCCATTTAAACTTTTGAAATGGGTATGATCATTATTTGCTGTTTCCGTAAAATCGATTAATAAATGATCGTCTACTAACACTTTTACGAGATGTCCATTGATATAATCTCTAATACAGTGTGCTAAATGTTTTCGATTGGCTTCGTTTTTTAATAAATAAATGCGTGCATCATACCCTTGTGGTGTTTCATTTTCAATTATATGTTCATTTGAAGGATCTACTTGCTGTCCTTCTAAGTAATTATGTGCAATTTTATTTAATAAGTGCTCTTGTGTCATAGGAGTTTCATTTCCGTTTATCTCTTTCTTCATTTTGTACACCTCTTAAATGCGACTTATTTAAACATTACCCTGATTAAGCGGTATGCCAAACTTTTATTTTAAACTTTAGTCAATCCCAATTTAATGGATATACAAAATAATCATATAAATATATTTTCAGAATCATAAATAAGCCTTCATACCCTTACAATAACTTATACCCGTTATTTGAAGAATATGAAGGCTATTTTGTATTTTAAATAAATTGTTTTGTTAGTTCATCAAATTGTGATTGGTCAATGTTAATATCTTGCTTAGCTAAAGCTTCTCCGCTCATCACTTCTAATTGTGATTCATAAGAAGGTGTTTCTTTATCTTGATATACAATACCTGTCAGCAATGATTCATGATTGATAACTGCTTGTGTTGCTTTACCTTTATCTGATGGATCATAATCTTCTAATTCATCAACAGATACAAGATTTTCTTTAAACCAATCATACGTATTTACTTTATTATAAGTCACACATGGTGAGAAAACGTTCACAAATGAGAAACCATCATGGTTGATTGCTTCTTCGATTAAAGCAGTCAATCCTTTGATGTCACTTGAGAAACCTTGTCCTACAAATGTTGCACCTGATGATAATGCTAATTCTAACGGTGCGACGTTTTGTTCAATGTTGCCTTTTGGTGTAGTTTTTGTCACAAAGCCAGGTGCTGATGATGGTGATGTTTGTCCTTTAGTTAAACCATAAATTTGGTTATCCATAACGATGTACGTAATGTTCATGTTACGACGTAATGCATGAATGGTATGACCCATACCAATCGCATAACCATCTCCGTCACCGCCTGAACAAATCACTGTTAAATCTTTATTGGCCATTTTAACACCTTGCGCAATCGGTAAAGCACGACCGTGAATCGCGTGCATACCATATGAGTTAACATAGCCTGATAAACGACCTGAACAACCGATACCTGTAATTAATGCTACTTCTTCTGGTTCTAAGCCTACATTTGCAGCTGCTTTTTGAATCGCTGCTTGGACTGAGAAGTCACCGCAACCTGGACACCAGTTAGGCTTAACGTTATTTCTAAAATCTTTAAATGTTGCCACCTGTAACCACTCCTTCAGTTTCTTTGGCAATTTCTAAACCTTTTTCTTCAATTTCATGTGGTAAGAATGGTGTACCATCATACTTCGTTTGATTGATTAATTTTTGATGGACGTTCACATTCATTTTTAATATATTCGCAAGTTGTCCTTGATAGTTATGTTCAACAACAACTACTTTTTTCGCTTTATCTACCGCTTCTTGCACAATTTGTGTAGGGAACGGATGCAATTGTTTAATTTGTAAATGATTGACTTTAATACCTTCATCTTCAAGACGTGCTTTACCTTCTTGAATTGCACCTTTTGTTGAAATGAAACCAATATATAAGATATCCGCTTCATCATACGGTTGATCGTCAATCACAGGTTCATTGATTAATAACTTTTCTGTCTTACGCATACGTTTGTCCATTTGTTCTTGACGGTTTTGTGCAGACTCGCTAGGTTTACCTTCTGGACTGTGTTCTACACCTGTCACATGATGAATACCGCCTTTAACACCTGGAATTGGTCGTGGTGATACACCGCTTGCTGTTAATGCATAACGTTTGAAGTAAGATTTATCATCTTCATCTCTTTCAATATCACTTTGCAGCAACTCGCCACGTTTAATTTCTACACGACTGAAATCTAATTGTTCAACAGTTTGTTTACCTAATGCTAATTGTAAATCACTTAAGATAATGACTGGGCATTGGTATTCTTCAGCTAAGTTGAAAGCTTCAACTGTTAAATAGAACGAATCTTCAGCATCTGTCGGTGCTACGACAATTTTAGGAATATCGCCATGCGTACCATAAATCATCTGCATTAAGTCAGATTGTTCTTCTTTTGTCGGTAAGCCTGTTGATGGACCGCCACGTTGTGTATTCACAATCACTAACGGTGTTTCAGTCATACCTGATAACCCGATAGATTCCATCATTAACGACAAGCCAGGTCCTGCTGATGCTGTAAATGCACGGACACCTGCATAGTTTGCACCGATAGCCATTGTCGCAGCCGCAATTTCATCCTCAGTTTGGATAACTGCACCATTTACTTTTGGTAAGTTTTCAATCATATATTCCATGATTTCTGATGCTGGTGTAATCGGATAAGCAGCCATAAATTTAGAACCCGCTGAAATCGCACCTAAACCAATCGCATCGTTACCGATCATATATAAATGCGGCTCAGACTGGCTTGCTTCAAGGTGGTAGTCACCTTTTAAGTCTGTCATTTCTTCTTTCATAGCTTCATAGCCTGCATGTAACGCTTGAACGTTCATGTCTACAATATTTTCGCCTTTTTTACCGAATGTATTCGCAATTAAAGATTCGAAAGATTTGATATCTAAATCCATAATGGCACATGTTGCACCAATTGCGACCATGTTTTTCATTAATTTTGTACCTAACTCTTTTGCGATATCTGTAAAAGGCAGTACGATCAGTTGGGCTTTACAATTTTCAGGACGAGACGGTTTTGCTTTTGCATCTACAATAATTACGCTGTCATCACGCATTTCATGATGGTTTAATTCAATCGTTTCTTGATCAAATGCGATTAGAATATCTAAATCATCGCTGATCGCATGTACAGGTGTTGTTGATACCCTGATTTTATTATTGGTATGTCCGCCTTTAATACGGCTTGAGAAATGTCTGTATCCGTAGAGATAATACCCTTCACGGTTCATTGCTGTGGCAAAGATTTCTCCAGTCGATTCAATTCCTTCACCTTGTTGTCCGCCTACTTTCCAAGATACTTGTGATTTCATACCTAGCTTTGCCTCCTGTAATATAATTCATCTATCATCATAACAAAATAAACCACTGTATTACTATGATAACAGTGGTTTTAAGTGAAATTCATACTAACGGACGATACCCTATCAGACCATTTCGAATGGGTTATCTTCGTTAATTAAAATCCGTTCAATCTTTTTGGTTTTACCATTTTTATCTAAATCAATAACTACACCAGATAAAACTTCTCTTCCCTCGTCAGGTACAACATGACGTTGCGGTAAACTTGAGATAAAACGGTAAATGACTTCATCACGATTAATACCTAAAATACCATCATAGAAGCCAGTCATACCGACATCTGTAATGTAACCTGTACCTTGAGGTAAAATACGGTTATCTGAAGTTTGAATATGTGTATGCGTTCCAACTACAGCACTTGCGCGGCCATCTAAATACCAGCCCATCGCATTTTTCTCTGATGTTGTTTCCGCATGAAAATCTACAAAAATATAAGGCGTTTCTTTTTGCGCTTCTTTTATCAAAGCATCTGCTTTTTTAAATGGATCATCAATATCTTGCATAAAAGCGCGTCCTTGCAAATTGATAACAGCAAGTTTTGTGTCATTAATCTGCATATAACGCATGCCGACACCTGGTGCTTCATCAGGGAAGTTCGCAGGTCTGACCATACGTTTCGCATCATCAATAAACTCATAAATCTGACGCTGACCATACGTATGATTGCCCAACGTCATAAAGTCTACGCCTTCACGTAATAATTGTTTATAAATTTTTTCAGTCAGTCCTTTGCCGTGTGCCGCATTTTCAGCATTCACAATTGTCGCAGTCGGACGGTAATGTTGTTTCAATTTAGGAAGATACGTCGTGATTGCCTGACGTCCTACCTTACCTACGATATCGCCGATAAATAATATTCTCAACGTTCCTTCATCCTCTCATATTAGTTAGTTTAATGGAAAAAGCATCAATTGAAAAGTATCAATCGCGTTCTGAAATCAAAGATTCTTTTAAGTTTTAATAACTTCATCTTTAATTTTATGTAGAGCGGGTAAAAGTAATTAAGTCATTCATACATCACATTGTTGTATTTGTAAAAAATCTGTCAATTTTCGACTAGAAGTTTTACTTTTTCAGGGTGTGTTTGTATGTTATGATTTGTCTATCAAATTTATAGGAGATGTCGTTATTCAATGTCAATTAATATTGATCCCGAAAAGTTCGCAGAACTAGTACTTCAATCAAATCCGTCAAAAAGTGAGGATGCTGAAGATATCGCAAAAGAAGCTTTAGAACTTTATGTTAATGCTTATCGTTTAGCTGAAAGATACGCACAATTATCTTCAAACGCTTTAGATACATGCGAAGTACTTAAAGAAGTAAAACAAACAGATTTACTTTTATCTAAATAAAGACAACGATTATAAAAATAAAAGCAATGCAGTGATATACACTGACACATGAAACACGAGAAGTTAAGCAAAATATGCTTAACTTCTTTTTTATGTTCAACTTTTTATTGCTTCTTCAAATGTTCTATCAATAAGCTTAGATTATCATCAATGTATTTATTCTTATGTGTAAACAAATAAAAATCACGTTGTATATCTACAGGTACTACGCTTAAATATTGATGATCATAAGGAGTCAGCGCTGAAGAGGAAACAATAGATATTCCCATACCACTTCGCACCATATTTTTAATCAGTGTGGTGTTATTCATTTCAACTAAAAAGATATCATCTAAGCCAAGTTTCTCAATTCCCTTCTCTTGGTATGCACGCGTACCTAAGCCTCTTTCTCTAATATAAAAAGTTGAAGCTTGTTCAAACACTTGCCCTTTTCTACGAATTAAAACTAACTCATCATGTTCAATTTTAATTTTATTTAACGCATTGTCTTGAATTTCTTTTTCTACAATACCTACATCGATACTATTATGTTTAAGATGTTCAATAATATGTTCTGAGTTATCTAATCTCGCATGAATGTGTAATTTAGGATATTTTAGAGCCAAGTCTGCGAGATGTTCAGACAATCGATATTCTCCGTAAGTGTAACTGCTGCCAATGGTTAGTTCTCCTGAAATTGTATGAGGTGCTTGTTTTAAATCTTTTCTCAAACGATCTTCAAGTCGCTGTTTTTGTATCGCATATCGAAATAAAGTTTCACCATCAGTTGTGAGTCGCATGTTCGAATGTTTAAATTCAAATACCTTCACGTCATAGTCACTTTCTAAGCGTTTAATATCTCGGCTGATTGAAGGTTGCGAGGTATATAAGTTTTGTGCTGCTTTCGTGTAGCTTCTCGTTTTTACGACTTCAATTAATACTTTAAAAGGATCCATTGTACGTCCTCCGACTCTTTGACTTTTCACTATTATAACAAATTTGTTATGAGCGCTATACCAAATATTTATTTAACGTTATAGTCAGCCAATGATAACCTTAATTTTAAGGAGGCATGACTATGACAACATTTAGACAAAAACCTTTCATACTAGGGATACTCTTTACTCTGGTTATCGCACTCATCAGTATGTTGTTAGCGAAGTTGCCGATTCTCGCAAATGTAGGTGCATTGACTATTGCGATCTTATTTGCGATTGTTTATCGACATATTAAAGGATATCCGGAAACACTTAGACCTGGCATTGAATTTTCAGCGAAAAAGCTTTTGAAATTTGCGATTGTCTTGTATGGTCTTAAATTAAATATTAACGAAATCATTACACAAGGACGTACATTATTACTCGTGGATATCGGTGTAGTTATTTTTAGTATCGGTTTTATTTTCTTATTAAACAAATGGCTTAAAGGTGATCGTGATATCGGTCTTCTATTAGGAATCGGAACAGGAATTTGCGGTGCAGCTGCTATTGCCGCAACTTCTTCAATTCTAAAAGCGAAAGAGAAAGACACAGCATTAAGTGTAGGCATTATCGCATTAATCGGAACACTCTTTTCATTAGCCTACACTGTTATTACATCTATCTTTAATATTGCGCCACAATTATATGGCGCATGGTCAGGCAGTAGTTTACATGAAATTGCGCATGTCGTATTAGCTGCTGGATTTGCGGGAGAAGCTTCACTTAAAATCGGACTACTCGCAAAACTCGGACGTATATTCCTATTGATTCCAGTCAGTTTGATTTTACTCGCAATCATGAAATACAAATCACAACATAGTGCACAAAAAGCTAAAATAGAAATTCCATATTTCTTATTTGGTTTTATTATTGCTGCACTGATTAACACGTATTTACCATTGCCAGAACCTTTAATGGCAGTATTAAATTTCTTAGCAACATTACTCATCATAATGGCAATGGTTGGATTGGGCTTGAATGTTGCCTTAAAAGATATTAAAGATCGTGCCGGCAAACCATTAATAGCAATTGTAATCGCATCTATTATATTATCCGCATTAACTTTTGCGACTCTAAGTATGCTGCATATATAAGTTTAATATGAATTAAATGAAACTATCCCTTGAGCTCATTCAAAAGCTGAAGGGATAGTTTATTTGTATATAAAAGAACCTTGAGCTATCTCTAGCCCAAGGTTCTGTTGGTTTCAAAAATTATTTTGCATATTCAATTGCTCTCGTCTCACGAACAACTGTCACTTTGATATGTCCTGGATACTGTAGTTCATCTTCTATTTGTTTTTTAATATCTCTTGCTAGGCGATGTGCTTTCAAGTCATCGATGTCATCTGGTGATACAATCACACGGATTTCACGACCTGCTTGAATCGCAAATGCTTTTTCTACGCCTTCATAACCTTCAGATAGTGCTTCTAAGCGTTCTAATCTTCGGATATAATTTTCAAGTGTCTCTTTACGAGCACCTGGACGCGCTGCTGATAAAGCATCTGCTGCAGCAACTAGGATAGAGATAATAGATGTTGGTTCAACATCCCCGTGGTGGGAATGAATCGCATTAATAACTGTTTCGTTTTCATGATATTTCTTCGCAAGTTCTACACCAATTTCGACATGGCTGCCTTCTACTTCATGATCAATCGCTTTACCAACGTCATGTAACAAACCAGCACGTTTTGCCAATGTCACGTCTTCACCAAGTTCAGCTGCAAGCATTCCTGATAAATGTGCAACTTCGATTGAGTGTTTTAAGACATTTTGGCCATAACTTGTTCTGAATTTAAGTCGACCGAGTATTTTAACTAGGTCTGGATGCATGTTATGAACGTTAATTTCAAATGTAGCTTGTTCACCAGCATCTCGGATAATATCATCTACTTCTTTACGTGCTTTTTCTACCATGTCTTCGATACGACCCGGATGAATCCGACCGTCTGAAACAAGGTTGACTAAAGCTGTGCGTGCAATTTCTCGTCGAATAGGATCGAAGCCTGATAATATAACCGCTTCTGGTGTATCATCTATAATTAAATCGATACCCGTCAATGTTTCTAAAGTACGAATGTTTCGACCTTCACGGCCAATAATACGACCTTTCATTTCATCATTCGGTAAGTTGACTACCGATACTGTTGACTCTGAAGTATGTTCAGCAGCTAAGCGTTGAACCGTTGTTGCCAACAATTCTTTTGCGGTTTTATCAACTTTTTCTTTCGCTTCATTTTCCTTTTCTTTAACAAGTACTGCAATATCTTGTGACAGTTCTTCTTCAACACGTTGAAACTGTTCTTTGATTGCTTCATCACGTGTGAGACCGGAGATGCGTTCTAATTCTTGTTCGTGCTTCATTATTATGGATTGAACACTACTCTCTTTTGCATCTACTTGTTGTTGTTTTTCTTCAATTTTCGATTCTTTTTGCTCTAAAATCTCATCTTTTTTGTCTAATAGATCAGACTTACGCTCTAAGTTATCTTCTTTTTGAAGAAGGCGGGTCTCTTGTTTTTGAAGATTTCCACGTATTTCTCGAAGTTCATTTTCTGTTTGTTCTTTTAAACGTTGATTTTCTTCTTTCGCCTCAAGTAATCTCTCTTTCTTGAGATTCTCTGCTTCTTTGTTCGCCTGATTGATAATATCATCTGCAGTTTGTTTTGCTTGCACTTGTTTATCGTGCAAAACTTTTTGGGCAACTATATACCCTACAACAACTCCTAGAATACAACCCAGCAAAATGAGTAGGAGGGTTAATAAATTCACACAAACACCTCCTTTTTCTAGGATTTTGTTTATTTGTATATCAATTTCAATATGATTATATGAAGTTATATAAGAATCATACATACCAATTGTACTTTTTTAACATGAGAAGTGTCAAGGTTAATAGTTTACATAACCTTCATAATTACACCGCAAAAAGAAAAACCTGGAAGCTATTTCCAGGTTTATAAAATAGATACTATTCTTCTTCAAATAAAGATGCATTTTCACTATTTTTTTCTGCTTCTTTTTCTTCTTTCTCTTCAACATCTCCATCAAAAATACCAAGTTTTTGACGTAATTTTTGATCAATATCTGCTTTAACATCAGGATGTTCTTTCAAGTAATTCTTTACGTTTTCTTTACCTTGACCCATACGGTCGCCATTGTAAGAATACCAAGCACCTGATTTATCAACGATATCATGTTCAACACCTAAGTCGATTAATTCGCCTTCTTTAGAAATACCTTGTCCGTACATAATATCAACTTCTGCTACTCTGAATGGTGGCGCAACTTTGTTTTTAACTACTTTAATTTTAGTACGATTACCTACAATTTCTTGGCCTTGTTTTAATTGTTCTGCACGACGTACTTCTAAACGTACTGAGCTGTAGAACTTCAATGCACGTCCACCTGGCGTTGTTTCAGGGTTACCGAACATTACGCCGACTTTTTCACGGATTTGGTTGATGAAAATCGCTGTACAGTTTGATTTAGAAATGGCACCTGAAAGTTTACGTAAAGCTTGTGACATTAAACGAGCTTGTAAACCAACGTGTGTATCTCCCATTTCACCTTCAATTTCAGCTTTAGGTGTTAATGCTGCAACTGAGTCGACAACAATAATGTCTACTGCACCACTACGCACAAATGCTTCTGCAATTTCTAAACCTTGTTCCCCATGGTCAGGTTGTGAAAGGTATAAGTTATTGATATCTACACCTAATGCTTCTGCATATACAGGATCTAACGCGTGCTCAGCATCAATAAATGCTGCAATGCCGCCTTGTTTTTGTACTTCAGCAATCGCATGCAATGCAACTGTTGTTTTACCAGAACTTTCTGGTCCGTAAATTTCTACAATTCTTCCTTTAGGGTATCCGCCTACTCCTAAGGCATTATCTAATGTAACAGAACCGCTTGATACACTTGAAACTCGGCGCGCTTTGTTATCGCCTAACTTCATAACCGCACCCTTACCAAACGATTTCTCCATATTCTTAATTACAGTATCTAGCGCTTTTTGACGTTCATTATTCAATGTCTGGCCTCCTATTCGAGATATCTTCTCAAATTTATCTTAATTCATACTATACAGGTTTCTATCCTAAATTACAAGAAATAAACGAATATTTGTTCGGTTATTTCTTGTTTTTAGTGATAACCAACCGAACACTAGTACTTATAAACGTAATTTTTTGTCTATTTCTTACTTAGAAAACATATTTATCAAACGGATATAGACATAGTTTGGCGTTCTATGTTTAATTAAATTCCTTTTTTGCGTCATAGTAAACGCTTCTATTTTGAAGTCATCTTCTGTGCATACACCTAAATACACTTCATCCTCTTCATGCAATAAGGCTACACCAATATCAGTTTGATAAAGTTTACGTACTTGTTCTGCACCTGATTTTAATCGTGTTTTAATATCTAAGTCTTGTTCTACAAAGATAACATCATCAACTAACATACCTCTTAATTTATCAACTTTATCATCTTCTTTAAGTTTAGAGTAAACTTCTCCTGATGTAACACCATCATAAATCGCAAAAGTACCCGGTACTTTTTCAAGTGTTGCTTGTTCGATTGTTGTTTCATCAGAACCAAAATAATAATCTCCAATACGATTAAGAATTTCTGTTCTAATTGGTTTGATTAAAGACTTACATGTAGCTTCATCTGGTCCACTTGCTGTAACACGAATTTTAACTTCATGAGATCCGGCTAAAGGCGCAATAGTCGGATTAGATTGATTGTCAATTAAGTCTAACAATTCTGTTTCAACACGTGATTCTCCGATACCCGCAAACTTCAATTGTTCAGAAAAGATTGTACCGTTTTCTTGCATTAATAATGGAAGTAATTCTTCTTCTGCCATCGGATTCATTTCTTTTGGTGGTCCAGGCATTAACGCAATACGTTTACCATCTTGTTCTACTAACATACCAGGTGCCATACCTACTTTATTTGGCAGAACCGTTGCCCCTTCAATCACTAATGCTTGTTGTTTATTATTTTCGCTCATTTCTTGTTTTTGTTCTTTAAAGTAGCTTTCAATATATTCTAATGCTGTTTCGTCTGTAACCAGTTCACGCCCTAAGACTTTTGCTACCGTATGTTTCGTTAAATCATCTTTTGTCGGACCAAGTCCGCCTGTCATTACGATCGTATCGTTAACTTCTAGAGATTGACGCAATAAGCGTTCTAATCTAGCTTCATTATCTCCAATTACCGCTTGTTCCACGACATTTAAGCCAACACCGTTAAATAATTGAGAAAGGAACTTCGCATTTGTATTGAGTATTTGTCCTAATAGGAGTTCTGATCCTACTGCTACAATAGAAATTTTCATAAAATTTCCTCCATTACCTTTGAGAATCTTAATTCATACTATACAAATATAAGAGTGGCATAAACATAGTGATTTGTGAACTCATATGCATTCAGTTCACCGCTATGTATATGCCACCCTTAAGATGATATAGATTATGATTGTTTTTTAAATACATCTCTACCTTTGTAGAAATATTCAATACCTGAAAGAACTGTAAAGAATACACCGATGTATAACAATACTTGTCCGATTGGGAAACCAATCCATACGACAAGTGGTTCACCAAGTAAAATCCAAACTAATGCAACCATTGTAACTGCTGTTTTAATTTTACCTAATTGACCTGCAGCGCTGACAAATCCTTGTTCAATTTGAAGTAAGCGTAAGCCTGTTACCGCAAATTCACGTGCAATGATAATAATCGCTACAACTGAATTCGTTAAATCAAGTTGAACTAAAACGATTAAAGCACTTGCAACTAACAATTTATCTGCTAGCGGGTCTAAGAATTTCCCCATGTTTGTCACTAAATTCCATTTACGTGCTAAGTAGCCATCCGCAAAGTCACTGAGTGAAGCGATGATAAAAATCAAACCGCTGATAAAGAACTCAATACGAATCGAATGACTTCCGATAAATGTCATATTGCCAAAGCCGAAGTCGACTAACGCAAAAAGAATAAATACCGGTATTAAAATTACCCTGAAGATGGTTATCTGATTGGGTAGATTCATAAACATTTCCTCTTTTCTTGCTATTTTATAATAAGAATACTGCTGCCACCCATAAGACCAAAGTTACCACAATAAAAATACTGAGCCAAACAACCAGTTGCTTAGAATCTTTACTTTGTGTTTTATAATCTGGCGGATTTGAACCACTGAATTGTTCAATAGTTTCATCATAGTGGCTATCTGCAGAATTCGGCAGCTCCTCTTGATGATGAGCAATCAGGATAGAAGCATCTGTATTCACAGCTTTGGCATATTTCTCAATAATACCTTCCGCATAATTCGGATTAGAAAGCGCATTAAAATCATTCGCTTCGATAAGAGTCAAAGTTTCTCTTTTCACTTTAGTCTTTGACTCTAATTCATTTAACGTCATGCCTAAGCGTTCTCTTTTCCCTTTTAATGTCTGTCCAATTGTATTGCTCATGTTTTGACACTCCTTGAAACATTATTCAAAAAATCCGAATCCTCCGCCAAAGTCATCAAAGGAATTACCGAAATCTAAGTTATTCTTACTTTTAACTGTTTGATGTTTCATATGTTCATATTTGATTTCTTGATCTTCAGTTTCTCTCAACTCAATAATATAATCAAAGTCTTCTAACTGATAATCACAAGAATCTACAAATAAATCCGGATGTTCTACCACTTTGATTGCTGGTAAAGCCATCACTTCATCGACTAATTGACGATGCTTAGGATCATTTTCTCTGGCAGTCACTGCCCCATCGATAATATAAACATGTTCTGGTCCGTATTCTCCTTTTAATAGAGAATTACGTATGGTTTGTTTAATCAATGTAGAACTGATAAACAGCCAACGCTTATGCGCACAGACACTGCCTGCTACAATTGATTCTGTTTTACCGACACGTGGCATGCCACGAATACCGATTAGTTTATGGCCTTCTTCTTTAAAGATTTCTGCTAAAAAGTCTACCAGCAGACCTAAATCCTCACGTTCGAATCTGAACGTTTTCTTATCATCTGCATCTTGTTTGATATAGCGGCCATGTCTGACTGCTAAACGATCACGTAATTGCGGTTTACGCATTTTAGTAATCGAAATTTCATCAATTTGACTTACAATATCTTCAAAGCGTCGCATTTTGTCTAAACTGTCTGCACGAATTAATAGACCTCGACGATTTTGATCGACGCCATTAATTGTCACAATACTGATCCCCATCATCCCTAATAGACTTGCGACATCTCCTAAAAGTCCAGCTCGGTTAAAGGTAATTTCATATTCTAAATACCATTCAATTTTTCTTTCTGGTGCTATCATGTTTTAACACGCCCCTTAGTTCAACAACATATAGAATTCATCAGAATGAATTGATACATACTCATTTTCAATAGAATTGAAAGATATCTACATTATACATTATCTCTAAGTATATGAATATGGAATTCATGTTTAAATATACCAACCGCCATTGACTTTCTGTATTGTACCTGTGACACTTTGTGCACGTTTATCATAAAGATAAGCACATGTGTACGCAACTTCATCTGGTGTAACCATACGTTGTTGTGGCAGTTCATCAATAATAGCTGCTAATTCAGAAGGTTCAAACTCATCTGCCATATTACCACTGACCATGCCAGGTGTCACAGCATTGACTGTAATATTTGTCATCGCAAGTTCTTGGCTTAAAGCTTTCACAAAGCCGATTTGTGCCGCTTTCATCGCAGAATAAACAGTTTCCATGCTCGCACCTGTTTCTCCCCATATTGAAGAGATAATTAAAATGCGACCATGAGCACTTGCTCTTAATTGTTCTAAAAAGAAACGTGTAATAAGCATCATGTTTTTAACATTCAACTGATAACATGCATCAATGTCTGTTGCTGTCATATCTTGAAACATGCCATATAAACTGCGACCAGCTGCATAAACTAAAACATCCAAATTATGAATAAATGAAAATACAGATTCCATGTTTATATTTTGCGTCAAATCCGCTTGTACAAACGATACATTCTGACTCTCATATTTAGCTTTTAGCTGATCTGGTGACGATTGATTATAATGAACAATGACCTCATAACCATCTGACAATAATTGTTCTACAATAGCGGAACCAATAGAGCCAGAACCTCCAATGACTAATGCTTTCATTTACTTCTTAATCTCCAGTCTGCTGTCAGCGATTTGATCAAAGTTTAAACTTTTCTCTGCCGCTTCATTAATACTCTCTAACGTAATACTATCTACAATGTCCAACATATTGAATAAGCTGACACCTTCGAAATAAAGTTTTGTATATTGATTCGCAATATATTCTGGTGAGTTCAAACTTGAAATAAACTCTCCAATAAATTGTTTCTTCAACAATTCAAAGGCTTCTTCATCTTCTAAATTACCGACCTTAGCTTTCAACTCATCCAACAATAATGACTTCAACTTATCTGGGTCTGGTGTTGAACTTGTAATTAAAGAGAAGCTGTAAGAAGGTTCTAACACAAATTGATAACCAAATGTATCATCAATTAAGCCTTCATTTAATAAGTTTTGATAGAAGTCTGTTTCTTCACCTAATACCATTTCGAAGAAGAATGTCATTTCAATATCACGTTTCATAAAGACTTCTTTTGATGCTTGTTGCGGTACGTTTTTAAAGCCAAGCATCAATCTTGGAATTTGAATATTCATTTCCTCAACCACTTTGGTTTGTTGAACTGCTTCAGGCTCTTCTAAGCTATCGCGTACAATTTCAGGCTGTGCTGTCAATTCTCGTTTTGCTTCATGATCACGAACTAAATCATGAATACGTTCAGGATCGACATTACCTACAACAAACATCACCATATTAGATGGATGATAGAATGTTTCGTAGCAAAGATATAAATCATCTTTTGTAATTTCATAAATACTTTCAACACTGCCAGCAATATCTACTTTAACAGGGTGTTGTTTATACATTGCACGTAATGTATTGAACATTAGCTTATAACCTGGTTGTTCTTGATACATTTTTATTTCTTCAGCAATAATCCCTTTTTCTTTTTCAACTGTTGCTTCAGTGAAATAAGGCGTCTCTACCATGTTCATCAAGCGTAAAATGTTCGACTCTACATTTGAGGTTGCGCTAAATAAATAACTTGTGCGATCGAAACTTGTAAAGGCATTGACTTGTGCATTATCTTCCGCAAAGTCAGTAAATAAGTCGCCTTCTTCTTTTTCAAATAATTTATGTTCTAAGAAATGCGCAACACCATCCGGTACTGTCACAAATTCATCACTGCCTAAAGGTTTAAATTTGCTGTCTAATGAACCGAACTGTGTCGTATATGTAACAAATGTTTTTTGGAACCCTGGCTTTGGAATGATAAAAACTTTTAAGCCATTATCCATTTGCGCTTCATATACTGTTTCATCGATTAACTCATAATAACGTTTTTTCATTTATGCTTCGTCCTCCTTCGTCAACACATAAATCGTATCTAGGATGGCACTTTGTGTGAGACGAATAACATCTTCTTTCGTCACATCGTGAATTTTTTGTCCATAATTACCATTTGTTAAATCTTTCGGTAATAAGATTTGATTATGTGCAATTTCTACCATACTTTTCGGACGGTCTTGAGATTCGTTACGTTGTGAAATTAAAATTTTCTTCGCAAGTTCTAATTTCTCTTCACTGAATTCACCACGTTGGAATTTTTCAAATTCCGCTAAAATCGTATCTTTCGCAACTTCATATTTTTCAGCAGAAACACCACTTAACACAAACATGTAGCCATTCTTACCATCAATTTGTGAATGTACAGAATATGCTAAACTTTGTTTTTCACGTACTTCATTGAACAAGACAGATGATGGATCACCACCAAACATTGTATTGAAGACCACAAAGGTATAATAATCTGGTTGTCCATAGTATGTGTTGAAGCGATAACCGATGTTCAACTTCGCTTGGTCAATTTCGTCATATTCTACAATAGTTTGCGGCAGTTCGTCTTTAGAACGTTGTGCTTGAATGACTGAAGACACTTGTTGTAGTGGTTTAATATCAAACAGTTGTTTGATTTTGTCTGTGACTTCTTCTGAATCGACATTACCTACGACATAAACAGCACAATCATCGTTCTCTAACATGGATTGGTATGTATGATATAACAATTCTGGTGTGATTTGAGGTATATGTTCGATTAAACCTGATGCTAGATAACTATATGGTTGATCGCCAAACATGTTTTTCATTAATTTTAAGAACGCCAGTTGTGCTTTATTATCATTGATTGCTTCTAGTTTCTTTTTCAATAATGTCTTTTCTTGTGTCACAAATGTTTCATTGAAACGTTCATTTTCAACTAACGGATGATAAAGAATTTGTTGAAGTAATGCTAAACCTTCATCAAACAAAGGGTCTTTATGTTTTAAGTAACGTTCGTTCACAATTTCTAATGTAATTGTGATGACATGTTTATCCTTGAACTTTGTCACGAAACTATTGACATAAGCCCCATATAACTCTGAAAGTTTTCTGTTAAACGCTTTATCTGTCGGCCATTCTTTTGTGGCTCTGACAAGTAATTTACTTAACAAGGCACGCGCAGTCATAGTTTCTTCATCCAGCGGTGCCATAAATTTGAATGTGATAATTGTTGTTTTAAATTTATCCGTCGGCATCACCTTAATGCGCGGCTCTGTATGATTGTGTTGTTGACTCACACTGTCACACCCTTTCTTAATTTTCTTCAATTTTGCGTATTGTTTTAAATTTGACTACTTCACTCTTGAAGTAATTATAAGAGTAAAGAATCGGTCTGTTTTGATGGTCATAATGGATTTGTCTTAATAGCATCAATGCTTCATTTGGTGCTGACTCTAAAGCTTCTGACACTTTAGGTTCATAGCTGACCGATTCAATTTCTGTTTCTGAATATGCGATACTGATATCAGCAAAAGCTTTGATTGCAGTTAAAATGGATTCATCATGCGCTTGAAATGCAGCACAAGTCAGGTAACTCGTTGCCACTTTATCTAAACAATAAACAACAGGACTACCATCAGCGGTTCTGATTCTTTCAATCAACGTGACAAATTCGCCTTCTTTTAAATCCAGCGCTTTACGATCATACATTGTTGCTGGTTGTTGATCTAAATTCATAAAGATTGTGCCCGCTTTATAACCTTCATTTTCAATCATTTTGCTGATGCTTAACAACTTATCAAGTGGATAGAAGAAAGGTTGAGAAGTTTTAACACTCGCTGTTGCTTCAAAGTTTTGTGTTAAAACTTGTTCCGTAATAAGTTCATCCACTGCATCATATACATCATCAGTTTTTGCGTTAACTTCTCTTGCGATTGATAAAGTACTTGGAACCGGATCACCCGGTTGCAAGTTACCTTCTTCAATTTCATTTAATATCCATTCTTTAATTCTGTATATCGAATTCGTATTTGTCATCATTACACCTCACCATTATCTAAATCCACTAATACTTGTCGTGGTTTACTGCCTCGTTGTGGTCCAATCACTTGGTTGTTTTCTAAATCATCCATTAAACGTGATGCACGGTTGTAACCGATTCTGAATTGACGTTGTAAAAGGGATGTACTCGCTTTTTGCTGTTCGACAATAAATTGATAAGCTTCATCATATAGCGGATCTTCACTTTTCTTTTCTCCGCCCTCTGGTGTTGTACCAGGTTCCATTTCTTTAACATAATTCGCTTTTTGTTGATCAATTACAAAATTCACTACATTTTGAACTTCTTGATCACTTAAGAATGCACCTTGGATACGCGTTTGAATAGAACCGCCATTACCAAAGTACAACATATCCCCTTTACCTAATAGCTTCTCAGCTCCGCCTCGGTCGATAATCGTACGAGAGTCTGTTTGAGAGCTGACCGCAAAGGCAATACGTGATGGAATATTGTTCTTGATTAATCCCGTAATAACATCCACAGATGGACGTTGTGTCGCAATAATTAAGTGAATGCCTGCAGCACGAGCCATTTGTGTAATACGTTGAATCGCATTCTCAACATCTTTACCTGCAACCATCATCAAGTCAGCTAATTCATCTACAATTACGACAATATAAGGTAATAGAGATTGTTTTTCATCTAATTCCTCATTTTGACGCTTCATATAGTCATTATAGCTTTCAATATTTCTCGTACCCGTATGTTGGAATAAATCATAACGACGTTCCATTTCCGCCACAATTTTCTCTAACGCTTGCGATGCTTTATGAGGATTTGTGACCACTGGAATTAATAAATGCGGAATACCGTTATATACATTCAATTCTACCATTTTTGGGTCAATTAGCATGAGTTTTACTTCATGTGGTTTCGCATTCAGTAAAATACTCGTAATGATACCATTGATACATACAGATTTACCGCTTCCGGTAGAACCTGCCACAAGCAAGTGCGGCATTTTATTTAATTCTACGCTGATAGGTTCGCCTGATATATCTCTACCCAAACCTACCTCTAATTTATTCTTAGAAGGGAATTTTTCATCTAAGACTTCTTTTAAAGAGACTAATGCGATTTTATCATTCGGTACTTCGATACCTACAGCTGAACGACCAGGAATCGGTGCTTCAATACGCACATCTTTGGCAGCCAAAGCTAACGCAATATCATTATGCAAGTTGACGATTTTGCTGACTTTAACCCCTTGTGCTGGTTGTACTTCATATTGAGTCACTGCTGGACCGATTTTGATTTGGGTTACTTTCGCATTAACATTAAAGTTCTTCAATGTATTTTCAAGCAGTCGCCCTTTCTTTTGAACTTCAGCACGTGATGTCGTTTTTTGTTTCACTGGTTCATTCAAAATAGAAAGCGGCGGTAATTGATAGTCTGAATTTTCAACTTCACCCGCTTCAGAAATACTGCCCATATCTTCAGATGATTCTGTTGATTCATTTGTTTGTGTTTGTTCTACCAACTGACGTTTTTCACGTTTTCTTTTAGGTGCAGGTTCTGCTTGGGGTTTAGGTTCTGCTGGTTTTGGTGTCTCTTCTTTTTGATCATCACCGAAAATCGGAATCGCAGCTTCTTGCTTCTCTGCTTCTGACATGGGAACTTCTGTAAAGTCGCTGACATCCTTCACTTCTTCTTGTTGTGCACGCTCTGCTGCTTTTTCTTCTTTACGGCGTTGTTTTTCTTCTGCACGCTCAGCTTGACGTGCTTTACGTTCTTTTCTATGTACTGCTGCTTTTTCACTGCCTGATTTTAATTTCTCTAAGAAAATTTTAGCCACATCACGATGACGTTGTTTAGATAATAAAATAAAACTAGAAATAAAAAGTAATATTGTTAAGATGACAACGCCGACAATAGATACAAGCGGTATAGAGAAATGAACTAAATAATAACCAAGCACCCCGCCGCCGAAATTCGGAAAATGGGTTTTATCATATTGACGATACACATAAGAAATAACAGGTTCACGGTCGCCCGCAGCACCTTTCGTAAAGACTAAATACAACTGTGTCGCAAATAACAACGCAACTTGTAACACAATTGAACCTGTTAATCTTCTAGTTTTCGGCAGCTTGCCGTTATAAGCTAAAAAGCCTGATGCTAATATAACGAGAATGTAGGTTAAGTATCTACTATAGCCAAACAAGTAATTGAAAAGGGTATCAATTACTCTTCCGATTATTCCTAATTGGAAGGCACCTAGAACAACAAGCACTACCGTAATAATCGCAGCAATATAGCGTAACGGTGCTTCATTTTGTTTTTTCTTTGTGGTTTTTCTTCTTGCTGTCGTTTTACGTTTCGTATTTGTTGTTCTTTTCTTTCTTTGTGCCAAAACATACACCTTCTTTTCCATAAAATATGTCTTAGTGAATATGTATTATGCGTACAGACAAACTAAGGTACCTATACGCACACATGCTAAACTTACTATCCTTCTATTTTAACATTTAACGTATAGACCACATAGTTACACATGATTAAAATATGAGCTATACGATGAAATGCTATGGTACGCATGTTTGCACACCATAGCATTCTTGTATGTTAATCTTGCATACTTTTAATTAAACTTCAGAAATAATTGGGATAATCATTGGACGGCGTTTTGTGTTTTCAAACAACAACTTGCTGATTTTATCACGCATATTTTGCTTGATTTCAGACCATTCAATACGACGTTCTTGAAGACCTTGTTCCACTATCTCGCGTACTTTTTCTTCCGCTTCTTTCAACAATTCTTCACTTTCTCTGACATACACGAAACCACGTGATTGAATTTCAGGTCCTGCCGCAATTTGTCGGTTTTTCGGATCTAAAGTCACAACCGCAATGAAAATACCATCTTCTGCTAATAAATGGCGGTCACGTAAAACGATATTACCGACGTCACCGACACCGATACCATCAATCAGTACGTTACCTGATTCTACTTTTTCATTTAAAATCATATCTTCGCCATCGAAGTTTAAGACATCGCCTTTTTCAGCTAAGAAAATCTTTTCAGGTGCTACACCTGCTTCAGCCGCTAATTTCGCATGGGCAATCTGCATTTTGAACTCGCCTTGGACAGGGATAAAGTATTCTGGCTTCATGATGTTAATCATCATTTTGAGTTCTTCCATGCAACCATGACTTGATGCGTGGATTTTCTTATTATTTGGGATGATATCTGCTCCGGCACGTGCTAATTCATTTAACGTGTCACCGATAATTACTTCCATGTTAGCTGACGCTGTCATGGCTAAGAAGACTGAATCACCTTTTTCGATATTCATAATTTTATGCTTTTGACGCGCCATTTGATTCAATGCTTCTACAGGTTCTCCTTGCATACCTGTCGCAATAATTACCACTTCATTTTTTGGATAATTTTTAACTTCATTAATTGGAATTAATAAGTCTTTTGGAATATCAAAGTATCCCATTTTACGTGCAATATTGAATGATGTTTCTAGTGAACGTCCTAAGAATGAGACTTTACGATTCAATTTGCAAGCTATATTTAACACTTGTTGAATTCTGATAAAGTTTGATGCATAACAAGACACAATCAATCTGCCATTCACTTTTGTAAATGCATCTAACATATGAGATTCAATCACATTTTCAGGTGTGTTGTAACCTGGTTTCTCCGCTTCAGTCGAATCACTGATTAACGCAAAGACACCTTCGTCTCCGATTTCAGTCATTTTCTTAAGATCTGGCGCATAGTTGCCTTGTAAACTTTGGTCAAATTTAAATTCACCAGTATACACAATTGCACCATATGACGTATGAATCGTTACACCTAAACTATCTGGAATACTATGTGATGTATTAAAGAATGATACATTGACATTTTTAAAGCGCATTACAGATTCATTGTTGACTGTATAATATCTGACTTTCTTATCAATTTTACGTTCTTTCATATATTCTTTAACAAGTGCTAATGTCAATTTAGAACCATATACTGGTGCGTCAACTTTTTCTAAAACATAGCTGACTGCACCAATCGCATGCTCATGTCCATGCGATAAGAATATACCTTTTAATTTATCTTTATTTTCAATGACATATTGAATATCAGGAATTACAATGTCGACACCCAGCATTTCGTCTTCTGGGAACATTAGACCTGCATCCAACATAAACATTTCATCGTCAACTTCAACGATATACATATTCTTCGCAATTTCACCCACGCCGCCAAGCGGGATGATGCGAATATCATTATTCTTTTTCTTTACTAAATTCAATTTTTCTCCTCCTATTTATAATCCCCGACCATATAAGTATTCACTCTATATTATAAGTTAAAATCTTTTTAATGTACACTAATGAATCCATAGGCCAGCACGATGTTAAACCGTACATATGTATAAAAGAATGCTTGTGAAGCAACATCAAGTTGTACAAGCATTCTTCTTATTCAATCTCATATTCTATTAGTTTTCTTTATTTAATAATACACGGTGAGATGCATTCACACGGCCTTTACTGTCAATTTCAGTTACTTTAACTTCAATTGAGTCGCCAAGTTTCAATACATCTTCAACTTTATTGATACGCTCATTCGCAATTTGTGAGATGTGTAATAACGCATCAGTGCCTGGGAATAATTCTACGAACGCACCGTATTTTTCAATACGTTTAACTTTCGCATTATATGTTTGACCCACTTCTGCTTCACGTGTAATTTCTTCAATAATTTCACGCGCACGATTGATCATCGCTTGATCTACTGCACCGATAAAGATAGTACCATCTTGTTCGATATCCAGTTTAACACCTGTTTCATCAATGATTTCATTGATTTTCTTACCGCCAGGTCCAATAACATCTCTGATTTTGTCTGGTTTGATTGTCATTGTTTCAACTTTAGGTGCATACGCACTTAATTCTGGTCTTGGTTGATCGATTGTTTGAAGCATGTGTTCTAGAATTGTTAAACGACCGACACGTGCTTGTTCTAAAGCTTCTTCAATGATTTCTCTAGTTAAACCATCGATTTTGATATCCATTTGGATTGCTGTGATACCATCTTTAGTACCGGCAACTTTGAAGTCCATGTCGCCTAAAGCATCTTCCATACCTTGAATATCTGTAAGAATTGTATAGTTATCATCGCGTGTTACAAGACCCATCGCAATACCAGCAACTGGTGCTTTGATTGGTACACCTGCATCCATTAAAGCAAGTGTAGAACCGCAAATAGATGCTTGTGATGATGAACCGTTTGATTCAAGCACTTCGCTGACAATACGTACTGTATATGGGAAATCTTGTGTGTCAGGAATGATATATTTCAAAGCACGTTCGCCTAATGCACCGTGTCCGATTTCACGACGACCTGGTGCACGAACTGGACCTGTTTCACCTACTGAGAAGTTCGGGAAGTTATAGTGATGCATAAAGCGTTTTTCAACTTCAGGTCCTAAACCGTCAATTAATTGATATTCGCTTAATGCGCCTAATGTCAATACAGATAACGCTTGTGTTTGACCACGAGTGAATAAACCTGAACCATGTGCACGCGGTAATAGACCTACTTCAGATTCTAATGGACGAATTTCATCTGGTTTACGTCCATCTGGTCGTACTTTTTCATCCGCGATTTGACGACGGACTTCTTCTTTTACTAAATCATTTAAGATTGCATTTACTTCAGCTAGTAACGCTTCGTTTTCCGGATCTTCTTCATCTTCGAAAATCTCAATAATTTCGTCACGAACTGCGTCGATATTTTCTTCGCGTTCTTTTTTATCGAATGTTTGAATTGCTTCTTTCAAACCTTTTTCTTGTGTTAATGCAGTTACTTTTTCTTCGACTTCTGCATCACGTTCAACTGGAATAAATTCTGATTTCTCAGGTTTAAGGTAATCAATAATTTCCTCTTGGAACGCTACTAAACGCTTAATTTCTTCATGACCGAAGAAAATTGCATCTAACATTTCTTTTTCAGTAATCTCGCTTGCGCCTGCTTCAACCATGTTGACTGCGTCTTTATGGCCTGCAACTTCTAAATCTAAACGAGATTGTTCTTTTTGTTCTACAGTCGGGTTGATCACATATTGACCATCAACATAACCGACATTTACCCCTGCAATCGGACCTTGGAATGGGATATCTGATACACTTAATGCCATTGATGAACCGATCATTGCTGCCATTTCTGGTGAACAATCTGGATCAGCACTTAACACGATATTCATGATTTGAACATCATGGCGGTAACCTTTAGGGAATAATGGACGGATTGGTCTATCGATTAAACGCGCAGTTAAAGTTGCTTCGTCAGCCGGACGACCTTCACGTTTTTTAAAGCCCCCAGGAATTTTACCTGCTGCATACATTTTTTCTTCATAGTTAACTGTTAATGGGAAGAAATCTCCATCACGCGGTTCTTTTGATGCTGTCGCAGTAGATAATACAACTGTATCCCCATAACGTACGAGTACCGCACCGTTTGCTTGTTTTGCCATCTGCCCAGTTTCAATTGTTAACGGACGGTTTGCCCATTCGGTCTTAAACACTTTCTTGTCTTGAGACATTAGGAATCTCCTTTCTCTTACTACCTCTTTTACATTAATAATTCTATCATATCATTTACATGATTATTTTTATACGCACATTCGTATCTAAGCTATAAAAAAAGGAAAGCAACCAACGATGGTCCTTTCCTCTAACTGGTATCAGCGTTTTACTTAAGAAAAGATTAACGACGGATACCTAATGATTTGATTAATTCACGGTAACGTTGAATATCTTTTTTACGTAAGTAGTTTAATAAATGTCTACGACGACCTACCATTTTTAATAAACCACGACGTGAATGGTGGTCTTTTTTGTGTGTACGTAAGTGTTCGTTTAAAGCATTGATTTCTGCAGTTAATACTGCGATTTGTACTTCTGGTGAACCTGTGTCTGTTTCGTGTACACGGTATTGTTTGATTAATTCGTCTTTACGTTCTTGTGAAATTGCCATTGTCAATTTCCTCCTTTAATAATTTAGTCTCCCCAGTCTGAGTCAGGCGTCGGAGTATCGACCTGCCAAGAGTGAGGACTGTTTTTAATCTTGTTTTGATTACCACATGTGTAATCATTCCGACCTAAATATTATAAGATACTTCATCACCGAAATCAACCGATAATAAATATTTCGCTTGTTCTTTATCTTTATTCATTTGTTCTACAAGCGGATCAATACCATCAAACTTGATTTCCGGTCTTAAATAGTGGTGCCAAAAGACAATCACACGTTCACCATAAATATCTTCTTCAAAATCAAAGATATTCACTTCAATCACGACATGTGATTTCTTAGGATCATGGAATGTCGGTTTCACACCCACATTACATACGCCTCTATAAATACGTTGTTCTGTACCGATAGCTAAGCTGACTGCGTACACACCTTTTTTAGGTAATACATAATCGTCGCTCGGTTCAATATTTGCTGTTGGGAACCCGATTGTTCTGCCACGTTTTTCACCTTGGACTACTGTTCCTTTGATGCGGTAACGATAGCCTAGTTCATCATTTGCTTTCTGCAAGTCGCCTTCTTTTAATGCTTTTCTAATTTCAGTTGTTGATATTTTCTCTGAGAACATTTCTTGTTTGCTCACAATCGTTGTATTAAAGTGTGTTTTTAATTCTTGGAGTACAGACATATTGCCTTTACCGTGTTTGCCGAATGTAAAATCAAAGCCTGCAACGACTTCTTTCACATGGTTTGCGATTAAATATTCATTCACAAACTCATCAATCGAAACATCCGCAAATTTAGATGTGAAATTCACAATAATAACATAATCGATGTTATATGATTCTAAAATTTCGATTTTATCACTTAACGGCGTTAAATAATCCGTTCTTTTTTGTTTAGGATTCAATACAACCGATGGATGGGGATCAAACGTCATAATCGCTTTTTTCAAATTACGTTTTTTCGCAATCTCATTTAAAGTATGAAAGACTTGCGCATGTCCTTTATGCAAGCCATCAAAAAATCCCAATGCCATCGCAACGTCTTCTTGTATATATTGCTCAGGTTGAATTGGATGTGTAACTTCAATTACTTTCATTTTGCGATGCTCCTTTAGTTAAATACCTTTTTAGGTTTGATTTCATTCGGTTTCTCAGCGTGCGGAATATAAAGCGCTAAGGCTTTTTCTGTTTCTTTATCTTCCATCACTGTTACTTCATCAATCGCTTCAGAAAATTCATTTTTATAAAATTTCTGTCCATTTAAAATACGTTTTTTGATGTTCGGGTCGTCAATTTGAATATGAGGCAACCCTTTCAAACCATATTCTATCGGAAATAGCTTTTCCTGTAATGCTTCTTGCTTATATAATTCATCAATTTGATCCAAAGTTAAACTTTCATCGATAGAAAATCCGCCGCTTTCTACACGTGTTAATTGAGACATATGTGCCGGATAACCTAATGCTCTACCGATATCAGTTGCTAACGTTCTGATATATGTCCCTTTCCCACAACGTATAAATATATCAAATGAACATGTGTCATCTTTATACCGAATCTCAGAATTACGTTCAATTTCATAAATGCGCACTTTTCGTTTAGGGCGTTCAACTGTTTCATTATTACGTGCGTACTCATAAAGCTTACGTCCATTCACTTTAACAGAAGAATACATCGGCGGAATTTGTTCAATTTCACCTACAAATGATAAAATCGCTTCATCAATTTTATCAGCTGTTAAATCTTTACTGACTGCTTTCGTTTCTAGCACCTCTCCAGTTTGGTCTTCAGTAGTTGTACTCACACCGACCGTAACCGTTGCTTGATATGCTTTACCCATTTCCATGATATAGTCACTGACTTTAGTGGCACCACCGACACAAATCGGTAAAACGCCATTTACTTCTGGATCTAATGTGCCTGTATGGCCTACTTTTTTAGTATGTAAAATTTTACGCAATTTAAATACAACATCATGGCTTGTTAAACCACGTTCTTTAAATACAGGTAAAATACCCTCCATCAACTACACCTCTTCTCTCTGTCATACCTCTACTATTTTACAATAAATTCAAAATGAAATATAGGCAAAGAAAATAAGCAGCTGTTGAACGCATATAACACTTCAACAGCTGCTTATATTTTTAATCATCAAAATCATCATCGTCGTCATCATCTTTAATTTCGAACCATGACACAGACAGTACTTTTTTATTGAGGGCATTCACTTTAATTACTGCGCCTTCATCATCGTCTACGATTTGTTGAACCGTATAAAAAGGTGGATTGTGCTCTTTTTCTAAATCAATATAAACAAATTGACCTGGCACTTGATGTTGTGCGACTGCTTTTGCTGTTTCTTCTGAAATATAAGGTGTCTCTTTCTTCTTAGTTGCTTTTTCTTGCTGTGATTTTGACTTAGTCGGTTGTTTGACTTTTACTGTATGGACATTTTTAATTGCGCCGTCTTTTTTATCCACTTCTAAATCATACTTTAACCCTTCATCTAACAATTTTACCTTATAAGTTGTTTTAGCTTTGTTCAAAGAAATAGATTGAATTTTGCCGTCATAACGATCATCTACTAGTTGTTTAACTTCTTGTTGGGTGTAGTCGTGTTGCGTGGACTTGAAATAAATCACTGCACATAATATCACTATCAATATACAAATAATGACTATCAACAGTATTTTAATCATCTTTTTGAGCACCATTTGAAGTCACCTTTTCTATAATCAAAATAAACGTTGTGCCAACATCAAGCACACTTTGTACTTGAATTTCTATGTCATTACGTTTGGCTAATTCAAACGCGATATAGAGTCCTAAACCAGAACCCCCAGATTGTCTTGCTCTTGCTTTGTCCACACGATAAAATTTATTGAAGATCTGTTCTAAATCTTCTGGTGGAATACCAATGCCACGATCTGAAATATTCACGTTTATGTGCGTTGGATGTTCTGTCGCATGTATCATCACATCATCTTGACTGTACTTAATCGCATTATCTAAAAAAATTGTCATCAACTGTTTGAACTGATCTTCATTCACAAATGCACGTGCAGTATTATCACAGTGAAATACAATATTTCTATCATATGCATGTGCGAAACGTGAAGCCTTATGCTCTAATATTTCATTTAAATCAACAGATTGTCGTTCTGCCTGTTGATTACTGCGCTCTACTTTAGCTAAATCCAACATTTGCTCAGTTAAATATTTCAGTCGTTGTGCTTCATCGCTGATCGCATCTATACTTTCATTTAAAATATCTTCTCTAGTTTTTCCAAACCGCTTCAACATCTGACTATATGAATTAATCACCGTAATCGGTGTTTTCAATTCATGAGAAGCATTGGATATAAATGCTTGCTGCTTTTCATCATGTTCCTTTAAATTTTCCATCATATCATTATATGTCTGAGTTAATGCTTGCAACTCTTTAGTATCCTTTTGATTAATATCCATAATGACATAATGATTCGTTTCAATCGTTTTTTTCATTTTCTCAATCAATTGATTTATCGGTTGTAAAATAATTTGAGTCAGTAATCGATTTAATAAAAAGACAATCAACAAAATAAACAATGTAGAAAGTGTTAATACCACTTTTAAAATATCGTATTTACTATATTTGAAATCGATATTCTCAAAAATTTGTAAATTACTGACTTCACCATCTTTCCAAACGAGTGGAATACTGACTAAGACAAAATGATGCCCTTTTTTATAAATCGCCTTTTTATATTGTTTATTTTTATACGGTTCACTTAAATCTTTATATTTTGGATTAGATGTGACTTGAAATTTACTATCATCATCTTTACCTACAATCGCAATATAACCATCAGTTAAAATCAAACTTTGCAATACTTTTTCTTTGTCGTTATGATTTTCTTTGGCCTTTCGTAATTCTTCCATCGTGCTGATTGCTTTATCTTCTAATTGTGCGGTTTCCGCATTTAACGAAGTGGTACGATAAATAAAATAGATCGTCAAATTAGTAATAATGACAACAATCGCAATCATCAAAGTGATATAAATTTGAAGTTGTGTTCCTAGTTTCATAACTAAGCTCTCATCATATAACCGATACCTCTGACACTTGATATAATTGAAGTATCAGCCGTATCTAATTTCTTTCTTAAGTATCTGACATAAACATCTACAACATTCGTATCACCTACGAAATCATAACCCCAGACATACTCAATGATCTGCGCACGATCTAAAGCAATATTTTGGTTAGTCATAAAGTAGTACAACAAATCGTACTCTTTTTGTGTGAGTTCGACTAGACTGCCATCGACAAAAACTTCTCTAGATTGTGGATTCAATTCGATGTGATCATGTGTTAAAACTTCAACAGCTTCTTTTTGATTTAATTGCTGCTGTTTTAAATGTACACGAATCCGTGCTAATAATTCTTCAATTTCAAATGGCTTAGTCATATAATCATTTGCACCAGAATCTAAACCGCTGACTTTATCCATGACTTCATCACGTGCAGTTAACATAATAATTTTAATATAGTCATCATCATTTCGAATACGTCTGAGCACTTCTAATCCATTTAAATCTGGTATCATCACATCAAGTAAAATCAAATCAATGTGACGTTCTTGATAAAGTTGTAATGCTGCTTTACCAGAATGCGCTATACAGACATCATAGCCTGCATAATCCAATTCTAGTTCAATGACGCGTGCTATTTTCTCGTCATCTTCCACAATTAAGATAGTTTCCACTTTCTATTCACTCCTATTTCAATGAAAGCCCAACATATTGCCAATAAACATAATACATCACAATCATGGTAAGCATATATACTGGCATGATACCTAAACTTAAATACATGAGCTGTTTAATTGTAAATGGTCTTTCTTTATTCTCATAAAACAATAACAAGGCTTTAGAACTGACTGGAAAAGTTAAGCAGTAGTTCGTACCGATCAGCGCAATAAATACAACTGCTGTCAGGTTTAAACCAAATATTTTACCAAAAACAATCAGTAATGGAATAAAGACGACTGCACGTGTTGTATGACTTGTAATATACAAGTGAGAAGTCATAGTCAATACTACAATAATCACTAGCGGCACAAATTCATTTACCAGTTTGACATGATGCATCACTTGAAATAATTGATGTTGAATGACATCGAGCACTTTATATTTCACCAATAGATTGCCGAGTGCAGTCGCACCCGCTACAAAGAAAATTAAGCTCCATGACACTCTGTTAAATGCTTCACGCCATCCGATCAAATCAACTTTAGGCATAATCATAATCAAGCTCATTAAAATTGTCACAAAGGCAATATCGAAGCCATGCAGTGGTTCAGTAATCCAAAGTATCACTGTCAAACTAATGAGGACTGCTGCTTTTTTCTCTTTTTTAGTCAATGGTTGTTTTTCATATTGTATTATATTTTCTGTTGAAATCTTTTCAACAGGCTTCATATAAAACTTTTTTATCATAAATAAGCTTATTATTGCAATAATTATCCCAAATGGAAAGCCCCATAGTAAGAATTGAAGATAAGAAATAGAACCATCTGTTTGATTTTCAAGCAGTCCAATCCCAATAATATGACTGCCTGCACCGATTAAAGATAAGTTTGTTCCCATCAAAATTAACACTGGCATCAATATGCCTAAATACTGACGATTTGAATTAAAACGATTGCCAAATGCTTGATATACAGGTAGAAGTGCTGCTGCACGACCTGAAGTAGATGGAATAATTAAAGATAAAATTTGTACTAAGATAAAGACAAAGATATTCATACGTTTTCCAGACGTACACTTCGCTTCAATCCAACGAATCAAACGATCTAATAAACCACTGGTTTCCACTACGCCACCAATAATAAATGCGCCAATCATTAACCAAATCACATGTTCTTCTAATGATTGATACAAAATATCTTGCGGCATACCGAGTAAAATACCTAAACATACAACCAACATTGCAGATAACCCTGCTGGCATTTTACTAAAAATAAATAGCACTAAAGATAACACAAACAAAGCCACACTCAATTGTCCTAAATAGGACAAATTTGTTTCTAAAAACAGCCATAGCGTGAAAATAAGATAAAGAATGGCTGCGATTAATTTAGAATAACTCATCTTTAAAGCACAAAATGTCTTTGTTTAGTTGTGTGTGTTTGTGACTTTGTTTGATTCATCTTCATACCGATTTGAATTGAGTGATATATATTTCGTGCACATTCCTTTAGCCATTTTGATGCATACTCAATAGAATCATCTAAACTTGAAGGCTGTTTAATAATGCTGTGAAAGGCATTAATACCACTTTGATAATTAAATTCCGCATTTTGACCGATTGTTCCTGCTAACGCAATCACAGGTGTATCATATTGTTGTGCGATTCTCGCTACTTCAGCAGGAATTTTTCCGTTTGGCGTTTGGAAATCTAAACACCCTTCTGCTGTGATGACTAATCAGCTTGTGCAATAACAGGTTCAATATGCAAGTACTGTTGAATTAATTCAAAACGTGGATGCAATGTAGCGTTCGCAAAAGCGATTAACCCTGCACCTAATCCACCAGATGCGCCAGAACCTTGTTGATAAGCAACTGACTCACCTGTTGAACGTTTTATTAAACGTGCCAAATGATCAAGGTTATCCGATAAATGTTCGACTTCTTTTGGACTTGCACCTTTTTGTGGACCGAATACTTTTGCGACACCTTTTGGTCCACATAAAATATTCGACCAATTCACTGCTACATCTATAGGTGTATTTAATACACGCGGATCAATATGAGATAAATCCATATCATGAATACGGTCAATTTCACCTCCGCCATGGATAAATATTGTTTTACCTTTATAATCTTTGAAACGTACACCGATTGATTGTGCCATGCCGACACCGCCATCAGATGTTCCCGAATCACCACAGCCGATTAAGATACGTTCAGCGCCATGATCTAATGCGTGGATAATTGCTTCACCTACACCGTATGTAGAAGTGTGAAGCGGATTTCTCTGGTTGCTAGGTACATGTCTTAGACCCGCAATTGCGGCCATCTCAATTACCGCAACTTTTTGTTTGTTTTCATAAAACATACCATAAAATGTTTTGCGTTTTTGTCCTAATGGATCTTCTGCATTTAAATGATAAAGCTGACCATTTTTAATTTGCGTGATAGTTTGCGCAAATCCTTCGCCTCCATCCACCATCGGAATCACTTGAATATTTAAACTTTCATCTGCTTCATGCAGACCTTTTTGAATTGCTGTACCGACTTCTGCTGAACTCAAGCTTTCTTTAAAGCCTGAGGGTATCACTGCAATTTTCATTGTTATAACCTCCTAGTAAAAATCCTTATCGCCTATGTTAAGGAGGTTAAGTTTGTAAAGAATTAGAGAATTATTAGAATTCAATTAAAAAAGCAGCTATGTACTTGCATAGCTGCCCAGACCGTAGACAAACTACCGTTATAACTTGAA
>NZ_KV820913.1:0-84613 GCF_001815505.1 Staphylococcus sp. HMSC072B07
CCTTTCACGGCGGTAACACGGGTTCGAGTCCCGTAGGAGTCATTCAATCAGAAACGAATTATCGTTTCTGATTTTTTAATTTGTATACATGGAGAGTTGTCCGAGTTGGCCGAAGGAGCACGCCTGGAAAGTGTGTAGGCGCCACAAGCGTCTCGAGGGTTCGAATCCCTCACTCTCCGTTAATTGTTTTAGATAATAAAAGATTTACAGTAGCAAGTGCCAAATATGTGTCAGGAAAATAATTTTCTGACACGTTGGCCTTGCTCTTTTTTTATGTGCTCTCTGTCAAATAGGACTGGTTTTGCTCAACAGTCCTAATAGTATAGAGCCTTAAATTTAATTAACTACTTTGATAGTGTTAATCATTCATATAAATCAATGTATTTTTGAGTGAATTCCTCGTTAGAAATTTCTCCATTATCTCTTTGGAGTTGAAGACGAGTGCCTTCTTCTTGAATTGCATCATATTCTTCTCGACTATATCCATACTTTTCCATTTCTTGGTAATTCAATTCCTCTTGTTGTTTTTGCTCTTCTGGAGTCAAACAGCCACCGACAGTACAATAAGTGCCATCTTCTTTATATTCTCCAAACATTGCGTCACCATTAGGGGTATTACTGTTTTGGTTATTGTTAGGTGTTTGGTTTGTTTGGCTTTGTGTATTTTGTTGGTTCTCTTGAAAACCATTAACTTGTTCATTATTATTATTTGTATTTATATTTGTATTTGTATTTTGATTTGGATTATTTGAATTTGTTTGATCGTTTACAGATTCTTCATTTACTTGTTCTGTAGATTCACTATTTTCTTGTTTTTCTTGATTATTATTTTGTTCATTTTTCTTCTTCTGTGTTTTTTCCTTATTTTTATTCTCTTTTTCATGTGTTTTAGTTTCGTTTTTCGCAGTTTCTTTATTACTTTCATCACTATTACCACAAGCAGTTAATAGTAATAGGGAACTAAATAACGGTATAAGTAACTTTTTCATGATTGGTTCTTCCTTTTCTATGTATTTAGTTATTTAATACCCATTTAAGTTAAAAGGAATCAACTAAATCAATTTTAATGTGAACTATTATTTGTTATCATTATAAAATTTCTTGTGTCGAAAATAACGCTTAGTGTATAATGCATTTGAATACAACACATGTGAATAAAAGTAGGAGTATTCATGCCTATTTAAGTTGAATGATTCAAAAAGGAGAGTTCATGCCTGTTTAAAGTTGAAGATTTCTAAAGAGGAGAGTTCATGCCTACTTAAGTTGAATTTTTAAAAGTAGTAGCCAATTGATGCATAATCATTTGGCTTTTTTATTTTTGTGAAGAGTCCTTTTCCCTTTGTAACTGGTCAATAGTACAAATAAATAGGCATTTACTAAAAATAACCACTTTCATAAATTGCTGATGAAAGTGGTTATATCTCATTGAATCATTTATTTTAATTTTAATGTGAAAGCATTAATCGCAACGATAATTGTACTTAGAGACATGAGTATTGCTCCGACAGCAGGTGAGAGTATTATACCCATAAATGCTAGTACACCAGCTGCAAGAGGGACTGCAATGATGTTATATCCAGCACCCCACCATAAGTTTTGAACCATTTTCCGCATTGTATTTTTTGATAGGGTAAGGAAGTTAATAATATCAGAAGGATTACTTTTGACAAGTATGACATCACCTGATTCAACAGCTACGTCTGTACCTGCACCGATTGCCATTCCGATGTCTGCTCTGACTAAACTTGGCGCATCATTAATGCCATCGCCGACCATCATTACTTTACTGCCTTTTTTCTGATAATCTTTTATGATTCTTTCTTTATCTTCAGGCATTAATTGCGCATGAACATCTTTAATTCCCAATTCTTTAGCCACTGCTTGTGCTACTTCATGATTATCTCCTGTAAGCATAACTGGTGTGATGTTTTTCGCTATTAAATCTGAGACCATTTGTTTTGAACTTTCTTTGATTTGATCTCCTAGGGCGATAATGCCAATCACTTGTTGTTCATAAATTAAATAACTAATAGAGTTACCTTGCTGAGCAAGTTCTTTAAATTGTTTTTTATTATACTTCAAATCCTTTTTATCTAAATATGAGGCATTTACAATTTTAATTTCTTTACCATCAACACTGCCTTCTAATCCCACACCTGAAATATTATTAACATCTTCAGGATATGAATAAGAAATGTTTTCTTCTTTTGCATATTCGACAATTCCAACAGCGAGCGGATGTTCAGAGCTGCTTTCTAATGAAGCAAACAAACTTAATATTTCTTTATGACTAAATTCGTCAGTAAAACTTTCATAATGGTTAACTGAAAAATTTCCTTCAGTTAATGTACCTGTTTTATCCATCATAATATAATCGATGTGTTGTGCGATTTCTACAGATTCTCTATTTTTTATAATTAATCCATTATGTGCACCTATAGAAGTAGAACGTGCTGTAACTAAAGGTATAGCTAAACCTAAAGCGTGCGGACAAGCAATGACCAATACAGTTACTAAGCGTTCAAGTGCAAAATCAATATCATTTTGTATCAGCATCCAAACAATAAACGCAATTAATCCACTAATTAATGCAAAATAAAATAAGTACCCTGCGACTTTATCAGAAAGAAGTTCAGCATCTGATTTATCATTTTGAGCTTGGCTTACTAACCCCATAACTTGAGATAAATAGCCATCTTCTCCAGTTGCAGTTACTTTAACTTGAATTGTACCAGAACCATTCATTGAACCACCGATAACTTTATCGTTCTTGTTTTTTAGAACTTTTTTAGATTCTCCAGTTACTAATGATTCATCAATCGATGTTTTACCTTCAACAATTATTCCGTCTGTTGGAATACTTTCACCAGCTTTGATTTCTACAATATCACCATTATGAATATCCGAGATTTTAAGTTTTTGACGTTGACCATCCTCAGTTACCTTAACTGCAGTATTGGGTAGTAGTTCGGCCATTTTTTTAAGGGCACTACTAGCACTGCCTACTGCGTTCATCTCAATCCAGTGGCCTAATAACATAATTATAATTAAAGTTGCTAACTCCCAGAAGAAATCCATTGTATGCGACGATGAATCACTAAAGTTATTCATGTAAAATGCATATAAACTATAGAAATAAGCTACTGAAATACCAAGTGCTACTAATGTCATCATGCCTGGTTTTTTAGAAGCGATTTCATCCTTAGCGCCTGATAAGAAGGGCATACCACCATAAAAGAATAAAATGGTCGATAGAATTAAAACAATCCAGTCTGATCCAGAAAAAGTAACTTGAAATGGTAATTGAATACCCATCATAGGTGATAAAATAATAATCGGTATCGTGAAAATTAAAGAAATAAAGAATTTACGCTTAAAATTACCATGATGATGCATGTGATGATCGTGACCGTTATCAGTCGTATGTTCATGGTGTTTATGTTGTTCATTTTTATGTGTATGTTCATGACTCGACAAAATAATACCTCCTAAATATATTGATATAGTAAATACAACTTTAGTATAACATATACGGTATAGGGGTATGGAGTATATGCAATTATGTTTCTTTTTCGCTAAGCAATCATCCACTCAGAATTACGTTTCAATCAATAGCAATTATGTTCATTCAAAGAGCGTTTGCTTATTTTGTTATGAGCTATATAGGTTCATATAACGCTAAGTAGTAGATAGTTAAAGAAATAAAAACATCCACTCCGATATGAAGTGGATGCATCTTATGATTTATTTTCTTTTTCTGTTGTATTGATCTCTGGATGATTGATCTCATCAACACTTTTTTGGCTGAAACGATAGATTTTTACCATTGCTGGTTTGGATAATGCCAAGAATGATAAAAATGTTGCTAAGAATGAAAAGTGTGTCACGTTTAGTACGAATAACATCGGCACAAAAATTAAGACAAAAAGTGCAATGAATAATATCAATGGCAGTATTTTGATTAATATATTTTTAACTGTACCTTTAGTTAGGCGAGTCAGTATGAACAGGATTATCCCGATTAGAAATAAGGGGATAATGATTGTAGTCAAAGTTGCGACATAAGCTTCAGCATATCTATTCCAATCAAGATGAATAATGTAATACATAGAAGAATCAGTTGGAATATCTAGTCTGAATAAGTTACTACCGTAATTTTTGTATAAATAGTAGACGATAAGTAGTAATAATATAATTGAGCCGCAATATTTCATGATAGTGCGTGGCATTTTATTGGATGATTGGCGCAAAACAATTCCCTCATTTCAAGCAATTTATATTATTATCTTATAACTCTATATTGAATACAATAGAAATACAGAAATAGATACGACTTTTATACGAGGTGCATGATGAATACGCGTGGTACAATAGTGGTAAGAGTAATATAAGAAAAACTTTAACATTATTTCGAAATAAGGTGATAGACATGAAACGCTCAGATAGAAATCAACCTGATTATGACCGCTATAATCGAGACCCACGTGACTCAAGAGATGGACACGATCCAAGATATCGTGATACACGTGAAGAAGAGTACCGCAGACGTTCTGATGAAGATGGTCGTTATTATAATGAACGTGATTACAGACGTGAACGTATGTTGGAAGATGAGAATCGTAAAAATAGTAAATGGAAAAAAGGTTTGGCCGCGATTGTAGTTATCTTATTGATTGTTGTAGCAATATTTATAGTTAGAAATATGATGCAGCCAAAAGATAGCACAGAAACCGCAAATCAAAATGCGCAAACACAACAAACACAACCTAATAGTTCACAAACTCAAAATCCAGTGACAAATAACTATAAAGAAATCATTCGTGAGAAAGAAACAGTCATTAAAGAAAAAATTGAAAGTGCTAAAAACAACATTCAAAATGGTCAAAATAGCCAGAATGCGATTGAATCTGCACAAAATGAAGTTAACCAATTGAAAGATAAAGCTTCAAATGCGACAGATCAAAATGTCACTGACCAATATCAAAATGCGGTTGATAAATTAAAACAAGCAAACCAAGCGCAACAAAATGGTGAAAATCAATCTAAAGTAGACAGTTTATTAAATGATATCGATAGTAAACTACAAACGATTAAAGATAAACTAAGTCAACTGTTCAATTAAATATGAAAGAAATGAGAGGGTGCAACGCGCATCCTCTTTTTTCAATTCGAAAATTAAGGGAAACTACTTGAATTTTGTTATGATAGATAGGTAGAGATTATGGGAGGAAGATAGTATGGATTTTTGGTTAAAACAAAGCGCAGAGCGTGTTCCTGAAAATATCGCATTAGACGATGGAGCAACAAAACTTACATACGCGAGCGTGTATCAATCAGCAAAACAATATGCAAATGTATTTAAACAACTGAATCAAAAGAGAATTGCATTTTATATAGATAATCGTATAGATGCGGCTTTAATGATTTATGGTGCATGGTTTGCTGGTATAGAAGCAGTCATGATTAATACACGACTTACATACAAAGAAATTAAAGCGCAACTTAAATCTGTACACACAGATACAATCATTGCCACATTACCATTAGAATTAGATGATTTTACCATTATAAATTGGAGTGAAGTTGAACAACGTCGCTCAACACAAACTTATGAGACTGAACTGGATTTAAACCGTATCGCTTCGATTATGTTTACTTCAGGAACGACAGGTCCGCAAAAGGCAGTACCCCAAACTTTTAATAACCATTTAGCGAGCGCGAATGGATGCAGAGAAAGCTTAGGTTTTGATAGTAATACGAAATGGTTATCCGTCTTGCCGATTTATCACATTTCAGGTTTAAGTGTGTTACTGCGCAGTATCATTGAAGGTTTTACAGTCAGATTAATGCAGAAATTTGAAACAAAAACGGTATTAAAAGCGATTCAAAGTGAACAGATTACCCACATTTCACTCGTGCCGCAAACTTTAGGTTGGATGATGGACGCAGGTTTAACACGACCTTATCAACTTCAAAAAATACTACTTGGCGGTTCGAAATTATCTGATGATTTAATTCATAACGCCTTGAAAGCGGATTTACCGATTTATAATTCATTTGGTATGACAGAAACGTGTTCACAATTTTTAACCGCTTCTCCATCCATGCTTAAACAAAATCCTAACACAGTAGGGAAACCGAGCCCTAACGTTCAAGTTAAGATTATCAATCCAAACCATGAAGGACATGGAGAACTCTTATTAAAAGGTGACAACGTTATGGAAGGTTATCTATATCCTGAAAATTTGACAGATGTATTTGAAGATGGCTACTTTAAAACAGGTGATATCGCAAGTGTAGATATGGATGGCTTTGTGATGGTTTATGACCGCAGAAAAGATTTGATTATCAGCGGTGGAGAAAACATTTATCCTTATGAAATCGAAACAGTTGTGAAACGTTTTGACGGTATTACAGATGCAATGTGTTATGCCAAAGATGATAATACTTGGGGACAAGTGCCGGCATTATATTATACGAGTGAAAAAGATATAAATCATGACGCATTAGATACCTTTTTAAAAGAGGAATTAGCGAAATATAAAGTGCCGAAATATTATCAACAAGTGACAACATTGCCTTATACATCTACAGGTAAATTAAAACGTGGAAAGATAGAGGAATAAGCATGCGTTTTGAATCGATTCTATTTTATACGTATGAAGCAGCATTTAAGCATCAGATTAAAACGCCTAAAGTCACTCTAGAAACAAGAAAAGTCTTAGTGATCGGATTGAAAAATGAGCACGGACAAACTTATTTCGGCGAATGTAATGCCTTTGAAACAGATTGGTATGATAAAGAGACAATAGAGAGTGTGTATGAAACATTGAAACAATGGTTTAATACAGTCCTCAAAGATAAAGAGATAGAAACCTTTGATGAAGCTAAAGTATTGTTGAACCACTTGAATCACGCACCTGCAGCGAGAAGTACTGTTGCGATGGCGTTATATCAAGTTTTCCATCATCTTCCTTCATTCGAGGTTCAGTATGGTGCAACGATAAGTGGTTTATCAACTGAAAATTATCAGCAACTATTAGAAACAAAACCAAAGCGTATTAAATTAAAGTGGTCGCCAAAAGTTATTGCTGACATCGAACAGCTACAAAATTTACCATTTAACCCATGGATCGCATTAGATGCGAATGAATCTTTAACGAATCAAGATATAGCAACTTTAAAAAAAGTTCAAAACCTTGAAGATATCTTGTATATCGAGGAGCCTTTTAAGGATTTAGAAATGTTGAAAACCTTATCTCCAAAAGTTATCCCACCTGTAGCAATAGATGAGAAAGCAAGAGATGTCTCAAGCATTTTAACCTTGATTGAACAATATCCGATTGATACAGTGATTTTAAAGCCTTTCAGACTTGGCGGCATAGATAAAATATTAGATGCGATAGACAGCTTGCATCGACAAAACATTAAAGTAGTGATCGGCGGTATGTATGAATATGGATTAAGCCGCTATTTTACTGCTTATCTAAGTCAGTATGCTGACTATCCTGGGGATGTAACGCCTTATGGCTATTATTTTGATCAGGAGTTTACACAAGAAAACGGCATATTAAAAAGGGGACACTTATACTTTGCGCCCCCTGAAATTGATGTGGATCAATTAAAAATTTATTCATGATGATGGTGATGATGACAATGTTGATGTTTGTCATGCTTTAATGGCACTGGGTCAAATCCACCTTTATGAAGCGGATGACATTTTGAAATGCGTTTGATACCAAGCCATGTTCCTTTGATTGGGCCATGGATTTCAATAGCTTCTTTTGTATAGTTTGAACATGTAGGGTAGAAGCGGCATGTAGGAGGTGTCAACGGTGAAATAAAATGTTGATATATCCATATTAAGCCGAGTAAGAGCTTCTTCAAATTAATCCCTCCAACTGATTTGTCTCAATTCGTAACGAATCTATTTTAGCATATATAATAAAAGGATGTGATAGAACGTGATTATACATGATCAATTTGATAAAGAAATTCGGTTGAATTTTACACAACCACAAGATAAACCAAATGGGGAACACGTTCTTGCGATCGCATTTCTCAATGATAGTTATCTTTTAACTAGACATAAAAAAAGAGGGATAGAATTTCCAGGTGGGAAAATAGAACAGGGTGAAAGTAGCGAATCAGCAATTGTTCGTGAAGTCTATGAAGAAACTGGCGGGATTGTTGCTGAGATGACGTATGTTGCGCAATATACCGTATATCACCCAGAAGGGACGAAATGGTTTACGAAAGATGTCTTTGCGGTGCAAGTAGACACTTTAGAAAGTAAAAACGATTATTTAGAAACAGCAGGCCCTGTGACGTGTAAACATTTAGATGAAATTTCGGATGAAGAAAAGAGTTTCTTATTAGAAGACGAAGCGATATTAAAATGTGTAGAAAGAGTGATAGAACTTGGACTTTATCAAAAGAAAGAGGATGCCGATTGATCTCACAACGCATCGTGGTGAAGAAGTAACTTACCTTGTAGATGATTTACGAGTCAAAGGACTTATGATTACACCTAAACAGTCTGTAAAGCGCATTGTAGTCTATTTACGTGGCGGTAAAGGAAAAGTAGGGCGTGTCAGAACTGGACGTCTATTACAGTTTGCGAATGATCATACATTAGTTTTCGGACCTTACTATCGCGGTAACAATGGCAGTGAAGGCAGAGATGAATTCAGTGGTGATGATTTGCATGATGTGACACAAGCGATCCGTATATTAAAAATATTATATCCAGAAGCTTTTGTGCATATAATTGGTTTCTCTCGAGGTGGATTACAAGGATTATTAACATTCCAAGATTTACCAGCAGACAGCTATATTACTTGGGGCGGCGTATCTGACTTGCATTTGATGTATGAAGAGCGTGTGGATTTAAGAGGGATGTTACGTCGTATGGTAGGGCATCCTAAAAAAGATTTAGCTGCTTATCAAGAAAGAGAAGCTTTACAATATATTGACGCAAATAGTCCTCCGATTTTAATTATTCATGGCGGTGAAGATATTCAAGTTGGTATCCATCAAGCTTATTATTTAGAAAATTACTTGAACAAAATCGGACATCGTTATCAAACGTATTATCAACCTAAGGAAGGACATATTCCGAGACCGAAAGCATTAAAACAAGTATTACAAGTGATACATCAATGGATGGACGATGTTGAAGCAAAAAAGATATAAAAATTCCGAGAAAGGGGTGACCTCTCTCGGAATTTTTTATTTCTATATTTAATTAGGCTTGGAATCCGCCTTTTTCAGCGATTTCATCGTTTTCTTCACCGAATTTCTTAAAGTTTTCAACGAAACGTGATTTCAAGTCTTCAGCTTGTTCACGGTATGCGTCTTTATCACTCCAAGCGTTGATTGGTTGTAGAATTGAATTTGGTACGTCTTCAATTTCAGTTGGAATACTTAAACCGAATGCTTCGTCTTTTTCGAATGCAGCATCTTTTAAGTCGCCTTTAATCGCAGCGTCTACCATGCGACGTGTATATTTAAGGCTGATACGACGACCTACGCCATATTTTCCACCAGTCCAGCCTGTATTCACTAAGTAAACATCCACATCGTGTTTATCGATTAATTCACCTAATAATTCTGCATAAACTTTAGGGTTTAATGGCAAGAACGGTGCACCGAAGCAAGTTGAGAATGAAGGAACTGGTTCAGTAATACCACGTTCAGTACCTGCAAGCTTAGATGTGAAACCACTTAAGAAGTGATACAGTGCTTGTGCTTTGTTTAATTTAGAGATTGGCGGTAACACACCAAATGCATCTGCAGTAAGGAAGATGATTGTATTTGGGTGTGCAGCTTTAGATGGTTTAGCAATGTTTTTAATGTAATCAATCGGATAAGCAGCACGTGTATTTTCAGTGTGCTCGTTATCATCGAAATCAACTGAACCATCATCAGCAACGACTACGTTTTCTAAAATTGTACCGTAGCGGATTGCGTTGAAAATTTCAGGTTCTTTCGTTTTTGAAAGGTTGATTGCTTTAGCGTAGCAGCCGCCTTCAATGTTGAAAATACCATTTTGGTTCCAACCGTGTTCATCATCTCCGATTAATTTACGGTCAGGTGCTGCAGATAATGTTGTTTTACCAGTTCCTGATAAACCGAAGAATAAAGCAACATCACCTTTTTCGCCAACGTTGGCTGAGCAATGCATACTCATGATGTCTTGTTGTGGTAATAAATAGTTCATGACTGAGAAAATACCTTTTTTCATTTCACCCGCATATTCAGTTCCCCCGATTAAGATAACGCGGTGTTTGAATGAAACAATCACGAATGTTTCTGATTTTGTACCATCTACTTCAGGATTAGCTTTGAAGTGTGGTGCTGAAACAATTGTGAAGTTTGGTTTGATTTTTTGAGCTTCTTCTTTTGAAGAAGGGCGGATGAACATATTTTTCGCGAATAAATTATGCCATGCCATTTCGTTCACTACTGTTAAACGTAGTTGTGTATCTTCGTCGCTGCCTGCATAACCATTGAAGACATAAAGTTCATCTTTTTGATCTAAATAGTCTAAAACTTTGTCGTAAAGTCTTAAGAATGTATCTTCTTCAATAGGTTGGTTGATTGAACCCCAGTCAATCGTATCTCTATAAGAAGGTTCATTTACAATAAATTTGTCTTTAGGTGAACGTCCAGTGTATTGACCTGTCAGTGCATTGATAGCCCCAAGCTCTGTCAGTTCCCCTTCGTTGTTGTCCAGAATCTTGTTGTACAATTGTGTAGTTGTGAGTTGGAAAAGTGATGAAGACTTTCCAATCAAATGATCCAACTTATTACGGTTAGTTTGTGCATCTACTGCCATTTTAAAAACCCCTCCAGCGCGTAAGTATTGTTAATAATTGTAAGCCTTTACATTTTCATAGTATAACATAATATGCCGATTATTCCATAACAGATTTAAGATTTTAGACATATAGAATTGACAAGCCTAAAGAGTTTGGGTAGTATTGTGATTAACGGATTCTCTTATCCTGAGTGGCGGAGGGACATGGACCCAAAGAAGCCCAGCAACCTCTCCTTATCGGAGAAAGGTGCCAAACCGTTTGCAAATGTCATTAAAGATGTTTGAACGATAAGAGCGAAAGGACGTTTAAGGGCTTTCTCTCTATGTTTATATAGTTTGAAAGTCCTTTTTTATTTGAGCTCGTAGATAGAGAATTTTCGTAATCAAAATCAAAAGGAGTCAGTTATGTCGAATAATAGAAAATTGTTTACGTCAGAATCTGTTACAGAAGGGCATCCTGATAAAATAGCGGACCAAATTTCAGACGCTATTCTGGATGAATTATTAAAGAAAGATCCGGATGCAAGAGTAGCTTGCGAAACAGTAGTCACTACGGGAATGGCTATGATTGTCGGAGAAATTTCTACAGCAACTTATGTTGATTTTCCTAAGGTTGTCCGTGATACAGTAGCAGAAATCGGTTATACGAGAGCGAAATATGGTTATGATAGCCAAACAATGGCTGTGATGTCAGCAATTGATGAGCAATCACCAGATATCGCACAAGCAGTAGACACTGCTTTAGAATATAGAAATGAAATTACGGAAGAGGAAATTGAAAGTACAGGTGCAGGTGACCAAGGTTTAATGTTTGGTTATGCGACGAATGAAACAGATACGTATATGCCGACACCTATTTACTTCTCACACCAACTTGCGAAACGTTTATCAGATGTCAGAAAAGATGGTACATTAACTTACTTAAGACCAGACGGTAAAGTACAAGTTACTGTTGAGTATGATGAAAATGATAAACCAGCACGTATTGATACGATTGTTATTTCAACACAACATGCTGAAGATGCGTCATTAGATCAAATTCAACGTGATATCAGAACACATGTGATTGATCCAATCGTACCAGCTGAGCTATTAGATGAAGAAACTAAATTCTTCATTAACCCGACAGGTCGTTTTGTGATTGGCGGACCTCAAGGTGACGCTGGTTTAACAGGACGTAAGATTATTGTAGATACTTATGGTGGTCTTGCACGTCATGGCGGTGGTTGCTTCAGTGGTAAAGATCCTACAAAAGTAGACCGTTCAGCAGCATATGCAGCACGTTATGTGGCTAAAAATATTGTTGCAGCAGGATTAGCAGATAAATGTGAAGTACAACTTGCATACGCTATCGGTGTAGCAGAACCTGTATCTATTTCAATTGATACATTTGGAACTGGTAAAGTTTCTGAAGGACAATTGGTAGAAGCGGTAAGAGCTAACTTTGACTTGCGTCCAGCAGGTATCATTAAAATGTTAGACTTAAAACGTCCTATTTATAAACAAACAGCAGCTTATGGTCACTTTGGCCGTACGGATGTTGCTTTACCATGGGAACGTGTAGATAAAGTAGATGCATTAAAAGAAGCTGTTCAAGCATAACTATACAGTTTTTGAATTTGTGACATTTTATTATCGATACATTCGATATTTTCCTTTATAATTGGGAGTAAGATATGTAAAGGAGCGGAATATGTTATGGGACCATTAGAAATTGGTTTGATTGCAGCAATTGTCGTCGCTGTTATCTTCTTTGTCTTATTCTTAGTTGTCTTAAACAGTAAGAAAAAGGCAAAGTTGAAAGCAGAGGAACAATATGAGGCAAAAGAAAGAAGTATAAAAGAAAATTATGAAGACGAGCTTGAAAAAGAACGCGTCGAACATAAAAAAGCGGTCACAAAACAACGCGCTGATTTCGATGAAACAGTGACAGCAAAAGATCGTGAAATCGATGCGCTGAAGCTCTTCTCGAAAAATCATAGTGAGTATGTGACAGACATGCGTTTAATCGGTATCAGAGATCGTTTGGTTAAAGAAAAACGTATTCGACCAGAAGATATGCATATTATGGCGAATATCTTCTTACCTAAAAATGATTTTAATGCGATTGATCGTATCAGTCATTTAGTCTTAACACGTACAGGCTTATACATTATCGATTCTCAATTACTTAAAGGACATGTTTATAATGGCATCAGTCAAGAACAATTCGGTACATTACCAACCATTGAACAAGTCTTTGATGTGTTGGATTTAGATAAACGTCATCCTCAAACATTAGTGTTAGATGAAAATGATGATAAGCAATCAGCTTCATTTGTAAACTACTCAAATCAATTAAAAGAAGTTGAACACTTAGCAGATACATTGAAGCGCGAATTGAATTTGAAATATACACCAATGGCATTACTTTATTTCAATCCTAAAAATGAAGGTGCAGTGACAATTTCAAATTACGCACAAACAACAAATACTAAAGTACTAGTTGGACCAGAACAATTAGATGAATACTTTAATAAATTCGTTTTCCATGGACGTATTCAATATAATGTTGAAGACTTACAACGTGTTATGGAAGAAATTGAATCATTTAATTAATACAATATGCACTGTTGACTGTAATTTTACAGTTAGCAGTGCATTTTTAATTCAAAATGTTTTACAGTTTTATTCATTGTGCATAGCATAAAGGTAAAGCAACAATGCAAGGAGAGAGAAAATGAATACATTTACGCTATATAATGGACAAACGATGCCACAATTGGGACTTGGCACATATAGAATTGAAAATAGTGATGAATTAGCACAACGTGTATCATTTGCGATAGAACACGGTTATCGCAGTATAGATACAGCTGCACGCTATGGAAATGAAGAAAAAGTAGGAGAAGGCATTAAAAAGGGTATTCAAGCCGCTGGCATACACCGCTCAGATTTATTCATTACCTCAAAACTATGGTTAGATGATTACGGCAGAATGAATGTAGAAGAAGCTTATCAACGAACTTTAGATAAACTTGATTTAGATTATTTAGATTTATATTTAATGCATTGGCCTGGCTCTAATGAAGAAGAAATGATTGATACATGGAAAGGCATGGAAGATTTATTAAAACAAAATAAAGTTAAAAATATTGGTGTCAGCAACTTTCAACCGCATCATTTAGAAAGTTTGTTGTCACATGCATCGATTAAACCAGTGATTAATCAAATAGAATTTCATCCTTATTTAACACAAAATGATTTAAGGTTGTATCTTAAAGCGCAACGTATTCAAGCAGAAGCTTGGTCACCATTTATGAACGGCGACATCTTAAAAGATGAAACAATTCAAGCTATCGCTGACGAAGTAGAGAAGTCACCTGCGCAAGTTGTATTGAGATGGCATATTCAACATGATGTTATTGTGATTCCTAAATCCATTACACCTTCACGCATTAAAGAAAATATCAACGTGTTTGACTTTGAGCTATCCGACGACCAAATGAAACGTATAGATCTATTAAATCAAAATAAAAGTATAGACGCAGATGTACCATCTTATAAATCATATTAATCAAAAAGAAACGTTACCCTTTACAGTGAGTTGTAAAAGATAACGCTTCTTTTATGCGATAACATAACCGATTAGGCATGCGATAAAGCATAATCCATATTGTAAAAAGCTATACGCAATAAAAAGCATACGTTGTGACTTAGTGGTCAACATATTGGTTAATTCCAGTGATAGGGTAGAGAATGTAGTTAAACCACCTAAAAATCCTACAATAATCAATGGAGACAACCAAGCTTGTGCAATTGCGATACCTGATAGCAAGCTGATTAAGAAACTGCCTACTAAGTTGACAATAAGCGTTGCTATTGGCAGCTGAGTAGATAGTTTTGAACAGCTATTTGTGACAGCTGCACGGACTACAGCGCCTAAACCGCCACCAAGCATTACTAATAAAAGGTTACTCATGACTTAAGGCACCTCCAGCTTTACTACCGATATAGCATACTGCTAAACCAAGAATATAGCTTGAAATCGCGTAGACAAAAAGTAAAATATATTGCTGATGTTCAAACATTTTTACCAGTTCAAATTGAAATGTAGAGAACGTGGTTAATGCACCTAAAAATCCAGTTGTAATTCCTTTTTTGAGGAAAGGATTAGATTTAAAAGTTTGAATTACCAAGACGGAGACTAAACCCATAAAAAAGGCACCCGCTAAGTTAGCAATAAAAGTTCCGATTGGGAATCCTTGGCCATGATTTAATTGTGAAAAGACAAATCGCAGCAAGGCACCTAGTGCGCCTCCTACGAACACATATAAATACTGCAAAATATCGCCTCGTTACATTTTTAATATATAAATAATGCTACTGTTATAGTGGATTGTCAATTAAAATTTAATCATACCAAATGAGATTAAAGAAGTAACGATATGAATAACAATCACTATAAATAAGATGATAGGTAATATTTTACTGGCTTTACGAATCCAATCTGTACGTTCTTTTGAATGTTTAATAGATTTATCTGCTAAAATGATCGCAATAATTAGGATAATTGCATTAACAACACTGCTTGTAATTATTTTTTTCGCAATTGAATGAAACTGCTCGTTTAACAGTGGATTATACATGTTAAAGTTAAAACTGATGATAATAAGGATTATAGTAAGGTAAAAATAAAGTTTTGACCGTGACATGATGACCTCCGTTTCTGTACATTCTTTTATAATATCATAAAATTTTAGAGGGTTGTGGTTTCTTTTTTAAACCTTTATTAACAATTCTACTGTGAGTTAATCAATCGCGATTTAAACGGGGGAATGTTATAATCAAGTTACTTTAGACAGCATTGAAAGTTAACAGTAATAAGGAGGCACTTATTTTATGGTAAAAGCAGATTTGAATGTAGAAGTATTTGCGGATGGTGCAGATATTGAAGAAATGAAAAAAGCTTACAAAAATAACGAGGTAGACGGATTCACAACAAACCCGAGCTTAATGGCTAAAGCAGGTGTTACAGATTATAAAGCATTCGCTGAGGAAGCTGTGAAAGAAATTCCAGATGCTTCAATTTCATTTGAAGTATTTGCGGATGATTTAGAAACAATGGAAAAAGAAGCGGAAATTTTAAAACAATATGGTAAAAATGTTTTCGTTAAAATTCCAATTGTGAATACAAAAGGTGAGTCTACAATTCCTTTAATTAAAAGATTATCAGCTGACGGCGTACAATTAAACGTAACTGCAGTATACACTTTAGAACAAGTTAAAGAAATTACAGATGCAGTCACAGAAGGTGTTCCAACTTATGTTTCTGTCTTTGCAGGACGTATTGCGGACACTGGTGTGGATCCATTACCACTAATGAAAGAATCTGTAGAAGTAACACATTCTAAAAAAGGTGTAAAATTATTGTGGGCAAGTTGCCGTGAATTATTTAATGTCATTCAAGCAGATGAAATTGGTGCAGATATTATCACATGCCCAGCAGGCGTTATCAGCAAAATTCCAAATATCGGCAGAGATATCAATGAATTATCAGTAGATACTGTTGAAGGATTTGCAAAAGATATTCAAAAATCAGGACTTTCAATTCTATAATTAAATGAGAAATCTAGTATCATGATAATTGATTCTAGTATAAAATAAAGGCAGAAATAATCTTTACCAAGGTATCAGTCCTTATCGTAAAGTTATTTCTGCCTCTTTTTAAAATTTTTACCGGGCAGGTGTATAGATGTCGTGAAAAAAGAGCAATTTGAAACAAAAGTAAAAAAGCAACTTTGGTTCCTAAATAAGAAAGAAAAAGATCAGTTGAGCCAAGTTTTAAAGGATTTAGAAAACAATCAGACTGATACATTAACTTATAAACAGCCTATCAAGTTTTCAAATCAATTTTTAAGAACGCATATCTTTAAAAAGCGTCATCAAGGGACAGCGTCACTATTCTTAATTATTGTTGGGATGCTACTTATCAATGCATTATTACTAGGTTTATTTTTATTTGGTTTACTAACGAGTTTAAGTGTCGTTCAATATTTTGTAAATCCACAAGTCGATTTATCACTTGTACAATTAGCATTAATTCTAGTAGGTGGCATTATATCGCTAATCGTCGCAAGTATTTTAATGAAAATCGTTACAGCATTCTTTACAAAAAAGTTGTTAGAAAATCGCTTTAATCAGCGTCATGAAAAGTCATAAAATGTAAGAAGATACATTCTAACCACTTACGATGCACAAACGAGTAATGGGCGTTTACGACTAAATGCACACCATTTTTAAAGATCAGTCTTGTCGTATAGCGTTCTTGTTTTAGACCTATGATTTCCAAACCATTTACAAAGTGTTGGATAGGTGCACGTTTATTCTGTATAGGGAATAAAATGGTTTGTTGATTCACGATTAATGGCAAGTGTTTACGAATATTGAGCATTTGTTTCAATTCATATGATGCATATTTAGATTGAGGTGATTCACGTCTTAATAATGCATTCATATAAGATTTTAATGGTACTTTCGTTAAACCATGAAACATGTTGTAAACACATTCTATTTGGAAAGTGTGATGAGGGTAGGAAGTGAAATATAAAATTCTTGGACGTTCACAAACAACCATTATGACATCTCTCCTTTAAGAAAGTGTTTTAAAGGTGCAAGTTTATGGCGAACTTGCATTTGATACTTTCTGATTGTAGTCGCTGACTTCTTCATCAAAGTTTGTATTTCGAACTGTTTATAACCACATAATTTTAAATTCAACCACATGCGTTCATAGTCATTAAGCAGCAAGTAATATTCAGATGCGATCAACTGCGTGAGATAATTGTAATCTGAGTAATCACTTGCATCTTTAATATCGGAGATGATTGCTTGATTACTCTCTTCTAAAACTTTACTTTTCTTTCTAAATAAATCGATGAGATAGTAGTTCAGCCTTTGATATAAATAACCGCTCATGCTATTATGAATGGACGTATCAAATTGTCGTAATAATGACCACATTTTGATGGATAAAAGTTGGGCATATTCGTCAATATCATACTTAATATTATATCTTTTTAATAAAGCATAAATGATACCCTGGTGTCGGATGATTAATGTCTCTATGTTCATCACTTCACACTTTCAATCTTTGTACATAACATATTATTTCTGGTTGGTTTGAGTTTAACGAAGCGGATTAATTCTTTCATTTGCTAAATGTACAAAATAGGTGTTAAATAGAAGGGTAGAATTAAATAATTTAACAAAATAAATTGTAGTTTTCGACATAATAAGCATGATTAAACATAATTTACTAATAGATGGGAGGATTCCATGGATTACGCACACTTGAATTTAGAACACTTTTTCGCACGCCATGATGAATTGGATATGATTAAAGATAGTTCAGATTTTGTAATGATTAATAATATGACAAATGAAATGATGTATCGTGATGGCAAAATTGAAGGTACAATCGATTTGAACCGTTACTACTATAAGAATAGATCAGAAGCAGCTAGTTTTATAATTATGGAGTACAAACGCCCGGAATAATTAAAAACGAAAGCTAGTATTCGCCTGTTTATTACAGAAATGTCTGTAGATAAATAGGCTGTTTTTTATTTGAAGGATGTTATTTTGCACGAATCATGTACTGAGGTTATAGAAATGTTATTGAAAGAATACAGCAATATTACATTCTGACTTCAAGCACGTTCTATGGAATAAGATATGATAGAATGGTGGTTGGATAACTCTAAATTGTGATACACTGCAAAAAGTGTTAAGATTTAGAATCAAAACGAAATAATTTTTAAGTGTTATAAAACCGTAGGAACTATGGGGATAGCTCGGTAAGAAATAAATCAGTCATCATGAATGCGCCGAGAAGCTTCAACACCGTGTTACATAGTGTTAAGCAGTTCACTTTAACTTGACCTAAGAGGTGTAATTATGACGAAACACAAGAAAGGCTCTATCTTCGCAATTATAGGGCTGCTTGTTATTTTGGCTGTGACAGGTTATATTTTCTTTTCTATGATTTCCGACCAAATATTGTTTAAACATGTTAAAAAAGAAGAAACAGTTGAACATTTGGACGTAACTCTGAATCAAGCAGCTAAAAAACAAATTAATAACTATACAAGCCAACAAGTTTCCGACAAAAATGATAGATGGCATGATGCTACAGGAACAGAGATCAAGAAAGCCATGGACAGTGAAAAATTTATCGATGATAAAACTCAAAAGTATCAATTCTTAGATTTATCTAAATATCAAGGTATCGATAAAAATAGAATCAAGCGTATGCTTGCTGACAGACCTACATTATTAGCACATACTGAAGACTTTATTCATGCAGCTAAAAAACGACAAGTAAATGAAGTATACTTAATTTCACATGCTATCTTGGAAACAGGTGCTGTAAAAAGTGAATTATCAAAAGGTGTAGAAATTGATGGTAAAAAATACTACAACTTCTATGGTGTCGGCGCATTAGATGAAGACCCGATTAAAACGGGTGCTGAATATGCGAAAAAACATGGTTGGGATACACCAGAAAAAGCGATTGATGGTGGTGCAGAATTTATTCATAAGCACTTCTTATCAAATCCAGATCAAAATACGTTATATAGTATGAGATGGAATCCTAAGAATCCTGGTGAACACCAATATGCAACAGATATCAAATGGGCAGAAAGCAACGCATCACTTATTGCAGATTTCTATAAAAAGATTAATACTGAAGGTAAATACTACAAGCTATTTGTTTATAAAGATGACAAAGAACATCAATAATAATTTAATATAATATATAGTTTAAAGCGAAATGATTAAATGAATGTGATTTAATTGTTTCGCTTTATTTTTGTTTGTTGCATAATAGAAGGTGAAGCAATAAACAGGGTAGTTATGTAGGAAGAGTAGGAGGTTATTTGTATGCGTGTTGCAATAATCGGAATGGGCACTGCAGGTGTCAGTATTTTAAGACAATTAGAACAACACCCATATTTCAAAGAACTAGACATTGATGTTTATGACAATGCTAAAAATATGGGACAAGGTGTACCATTTCAAAATGACAGCTCACAATTACTAATTAATTTACCAAGTAAGGATATGTCATTAAATTCTAAAGATCAGGAAGAATTCTATCGTTGGTATCAACAACAAAATGATTTTAAATTTGAGAATGCGACTTATTTACCAAGATTTGTCTTTGGACATTATATGAAAAGTTACCTCGATAAATTTAATGACATGTATGACAATATTCATATTATTACTGAAAAAGCGACTGAAATGTACTTGGAAAAAGGTTTTGAAAAAGATGCGCATATTCAATACTTTATTTGTACCAATCATGAACAAGAGGCATGTCGTCAATATGACTATGTCTTTTTGACAGTCGGTACGATGGCGTATCATGACCCATACCAGTTAAAAGGATTAAAAGGATTTATTAAATCACCTTATCCCACATATGAAACATTAAATACAGTGGAAGATACGGATGATATCGCAGTAATCGGAACAGGTTTATCTAGTCTTGATGTTATTCGTTATGTTGTGAAGCATCATCCTAATTTGCCATTGACGGCTGTGAGTCGACGTGGAGAGTTGCCGAGTGTCAGAGGGGAAATGCCAGAAATTACATTAAAGTATCTAACTAAAGAAAACTTTAATCAGATTATTAAATCTCATTTTGGTGTAGTTCCACTAGAGACTGCTATTCATCTCTTTAAGCAAGAGTGTGAGGATTTGAATATCCCACTTCAACAGCTTATCAATCGAAAAGTCGGCGACCCAATTAAAGATTTAAAATATGATTTAGCTCACCCAGAAATATTAGGTGTATTCCAAAGTTTATTAGAAACGATAAAAGAAAATATGAACTGGATTTGGAATAGTTTAAGCATTGAAGATCAAAGGGAGTTTATGAAACGCTACATGCCGATTTTAAAAGCGAATTCCAACCCAATGCCGCCACGCACAGCACGTTTGCTTATAGAAGAGATAGAAGCGGGACACTTGTTAATCAAAAAAGATTTAGAAAAAGTTGTACAAGAAAATGATACCTTTGTTTTCAAATATAAAGATTCAAACGAAACTGAACAATATAATGTTGTGATTAATGCGACTGGACCTAGAACACAATTAAAAGATTTAGATGAAGATGACGGCTTTTTAATTGATATTGCGAATAGACAAATTGTGCAAGCGCATCCGATGGGCGGCATTCAAATTGTGCCTGAAACAAATCAAGTCATCAGCCCGAGATACGGAACACTGCCACACTTAATTGCGATTGGTCAGATTACCAACGGCATCAACCAAGCACGAAATGGTGTCAATATGATTGTGCGTCAATCTGTACAAGCGGTTAATAGTTTATATGAATTTCATTCGGAGAATAGATAATCATTAAGTAATAATTATTGTCAGTTAAATTAAAATAAGCTATGATAAATATATGAGCAAAGTATTGCTCGTTCGATTCAGAAACAATTTCATAATATTCTTTCGGGGCAGGGTGCAATTCCCAACCGGCAGTAAAAACATAAGCCTGCGACCTGTACTCTATTTTAGAGTATGGCTGATCTAGTGTGAATCTAGAGCCGACAGTGAAAGTCTGGATGGGAGAAAGAATCAAGACGTCATTAAATATGATTTAAAACGCGTATTTAAGTGAAGTCTAGTTTGTGTTAGCAATTTTTAACATGGGTGGACTCTGTTTAAATACGGTGATGATACATTTTTCCGTTGCCTCTTTAGTTAGGTGACGGAATTTTTTTATTTTAATGAGGTGATTGTTTGAATCGATTTTTACAAAATGCGATTGCATTAGCAAAAATGGCTGAAGGCCAAACGGGTGTGAACCCTGCCGTTGGTTCTGTCGTGGTTAAAGAAGGCAGAATTGTCGGTTTAGGTGCGCATTTAAAACAAGGTGAACGTCATGCGGAAGTACAAGCCTTAGATATGGCAGGTGCAGATGCAGAAGGCGCAACGATTTATGTTTCGCTTGAACCTTGCACACACTTTGGTTCTACACCGCCTTGCGTCAATAAAATCATTGAAGCAGGTATTTCAAAAGTTGTATATGCGATGAAAGATATAACTTTAGATTCACCTGGTGATGAGATTTTAACTGAAGCAGGTATAGAAGTGGAATATCAGCATGATGCACAAGCAGAAGCTATGTATACAGATTTTTTCAAAGCTAAACAAGCACAGATACCTGAAGTAACTTTAAAGGTGAGTGTCAGTTTAGATGGAAAGCAAGCGACAGATAACGGTCAAAGTAAGTGGATTACAAATCCAGATGTGAAACAGGATGTGTTTAAACATCGAGCAAGACATGATGCTATTCTAACCGGTGCAGGTACTGTACAAGCTGACAATCCGAGTTTAACGGTAAGGTTAGAAGGAGAAAGACAGCCTGTACGTGTGGTGTTAGCGAGAAGCGGTCATTTGGATTTCACACAAACTTTATTTACTGATCAACAGACACCTGTGCTTGTGTATACAGAAAATACACAATTAAAAACAAAAGAGCATGGGTCTAATATTCAAATCATTGTATTAGATGATTGTTCTATTGAAACTATTTTAAAAGATTTATATCAAAGTGGTATCGGCTCAGTCTATGTAGAAGCTGGACCTAAAGTGACTTCACAATTTCTCCAATCACAGTGTGTCCAAACACTGATTATTTACTACGCCCCGAAAGTAATTGGAGGTTCTGGCAAGTATCAGTTTTATCAAACTGACAATGTACTTCCTTTAGAACAAACTCCTCAATTTGAAATTGACCATTCTGAAATCATCGATCAAAATATCAAAGTTGTATTAAGAAAGAAGTGATTTCATGTTTACCGGTATTGTAGAAGAAATCGGTACGGTTGATCGCCTTGTGACAGAACAAAATGTCATAAAACTCTCGATAGCATGTGAAACAATTTTAGAAGATATGCATATCGGCGATTCAATCAGTGTCAATGGTGCATGTTTAACAGTAACTTCCTTTAATCAGAAATCCTTTGATGTGAATGTTATCAAAGGTACAGAAAATAAAACGTATCTCAATCAACTGACTAAAGGCAGCTCGGTCAATCTTGAACGTGCTATGCCGAGTCAGGGCAGATTTGGCGGTCATTTTGTGTTAGGTCATGTCGATGAAGTCGGAAAAGTCCTAAAAATCAGACCGTCATCTAATTCTAATATCATGACCATACAATGTCCTAAATCTATTACTGACCAAATGGTTCAACAAGGTTCAATCACGGTTGATGGAACAAGTTTAACGATTTTCAGATTAGCAGAAGGCCAATTTGATATTCATTTAATTCCAGAAACAAAACGCGCAACGATTTTAGGTCGAAAGCGTGTCGGTGATACCGTGCATTTGGAAGCGGATATGTTATTCAAATATGTACAAAAAGCAATTTCAAATCAAAATACTGAATTAACGCCAGATAAATTAGCGCAATTCGGATTCTAAGAGGAGTGTTCAGAAATGCAATTTGATGATATCGAAAGTGCAGTTGAAGCACTAAAACAAGGTGAAAGTATTATTGTTGTGGATAATGAAGACCGAGAAAATGAAGGGGACTTAGTAGCTGTAACGGAATTGATGAATGAAAATACAGTCAATTTTATGGCACGAGAAGCACGTGGTTTAATTTGTGCACCTCTAGCTCCTTCTATCGCACGCTCATTAAATTTAGAGCCGATGGTTAAAGATAACAGCGATGCATTTGGTACAGCATTTACTGAAAGTATTGATCATATCGATACTACGACAGGTATCAGCGCTGCTGAGAGAATGCTGACAGCTAAAGCTTTGATTAATGGTGAGAGTACAAGTGCAGATTTTAATCGACCAGGTCATTTATTTCCATTGATTGCTAGAATCGGCGGGGTTCTAGTACGTCCAGGACATACGGAAGCGGCTGTAGATTTAGCAAGTATGACAGGCTCAAAACCAGCAGGTCTCATTTGTGAAATCATGAATGAAGACGGCACAATGGCTAAAGGTGAGCAACTCCAAGCATTTAAAGAAAAACATCAATTAAAAATGATTACCATTGAATCTTTGATTCATTACCGTAAATTGCATGAACAGCACATGCATGCAAAAGCTAAAGTAAAACTACCTACAGATTTCGGTACATTTGATATGTATGGATTTGAATCAGATTATTCACATGATGAAATTGTAGCAATTGTTAAAGGTGACATTCAAAACGTTGAAAATGTACGTATTCATTCATCTTGTCTGACAGGTGATATTTTCCATAGTCAACGTTGTGACTGTGGTGCTCAATTAGAAGCAGCAATGAAATACATCGATGAACACAACGGTATGGTGATTTACTTACCACAAGAAGGTCGAGGCATTGGCTTAATTAATAAACTGAAAGCCTATGAACTGATTGAACAAGGTCACGATACAGTCACTGCGAATTTAGCATTAGGTTTTGAAGAAGATTTACGAGATTATTATCATGCTGCTGAAATTTTAAAACACTTCGGCATTGAAAAAGTGAACTTGTTAAGTAATAACCCAGAAAAATTCAAAGGGTTAAAACATTATGGTATTGAAGTTGAAAAGCGAATTGAACTGATTGTACCTGAATGTAGTCACAATCATGATTATATGCAAACGAAAAAAGAAAAAATGGGACATATGATTTAATAAATTTTAACGATATTATTGGAGGAATTAACATGAACTTTGAAGGTAAACTATTAGGTAAAGATTTAAAAATCGGTATTGTTGTGAGTCGTTTTAATGATTTTATTACAGGTCGCTTATTAGAAGGGGCTAAAGATGTATTAGTCCGTCATGAAGTAGAAAATGATAATATTGATGTAGCATATGTACCAGGTGCATTTGAAATTCCACTAGCTGCTAAAAAATTAGCAGAAACAAATAAGTATGATGCAGTGATTACATTGGGTTGTGTCATTCGCGGAGCAACATCTCATTATGATTATGTATGTAATGAAGTTGCAAAAGGCGTATCAAAAGTGAGTGATACAGCAGGGTTGCCAGTAGTCTTCGGTGTACTAACAACTGAGACAATTGAACAAGCAATCGAACGAGCAGGTACAAAAGCAGGCAATAAAGGTGCAGAATCAGCAATGGCTGCAATTGAAATGGCAAACTTATTAAAATCAATTCAATAAGTGTTTTTGAATTAAAAATAACAGACAAAAGGCAAGGCCGATAGTGGTCTTGCCTTTTTCATGAATACAGTATTTACTTGCGTTTCTTTAAGCCTTTGAGACCGAAACTTAAACCAATAACTGCGGCAATTGCGCCAGCGCCTACAGCAAGTGTTTTAGGTTTCACAAATTCTTTGACAGCTAAATTTAAATTTTGCGGACGTTCAGCTAAACGTCGCATAAAGTATCCGAACCAATCTTCGCCAAATGGAACATAGATACAGAAATGATAACCGTCTTCGGCAATTTCATAAGCTAACTCTGAACGGAAACCATACAACATTTGAAATTCGAAATTTTCACGACCTATGTTGTTCTCTTTAACGAATTTTTTAACATGATCAATGATTTTGTGGTCATGTGTAGCGATAGATGTAAAATTCTTCGCACTTTTCAGTCTTTTTTCGATAAGCTTAATGTAATTCTCATCGATGTCCTCTTTAGTTTGGTAGGCGATAGACGCATTTTCTTTATAAGCACCTTTGACTAAACGTAATCGAATGTGCGGGTAATTTTCAATCATATTGTCGGCTGAATATAAATAAGCTTGAACTACTGTTCCGATGTTATCATAATCTTTTGATAATTCATCCAATACGTAGAGGATATTTGATAAGCCTGCATATTTCTCGGTATCAATATTGATATGAATATTACCAAGTGACTTTGCTTTTTCTACAATTTCTCTTAAGTTCTGTTCTGCCAAATCTACATCGAACTCTGCGCCTAATTGACTGATTTTAAGAGAAATATGTGCGTCTAAATTGTTGTCGTAAATTGCTTGTAGTACAGTTAAAATAATTTTCTTTTCTTTAATACTTTGTTCTTTTGAATCTACAAATTCACCAAGACAATCGACAGTCACCGTAATCCCCTTATCATTAAGTGTTTGGATTGTCTTAATAACTTCATCAATCGAGTTACCAACAACTACTTTACTGGCACCTAACATAGGTCCGTATTTTCGTGCTGCTTGGTTCAAAAAAGTGTTATTTGATAAACTGATAAAAAAATCTTTGACTAATGGCATGTAAATTCCTCCCATACAACTCTGTTAAAAATAGTGTATCATGTTTCATAAATGTATGAAAACGTTAACAATATACAAATATACTTATTTATTTATAAATAACACTAATAGTAAATTATGTAATTGATATGAGAAAAGAACACAATACTAAAAAGGTTATCCTTAATTCAGTTGAGTATATATGTCAGTTCTAAATAGATTTTAATCGGTTCGTTTTGATACAATAATAGTAATTAATTCAGTAGAAGGGTAGTCGTTGATATGTGGAAGTGGGAAACAGAAAGTGAAGCAAAAGGTGTCATAGTTATTGCTCATAATATATTAGAACATACAGGCAGATATGCCTATGTGATTACATCACTCAGACGAAATGGATATCATGTGATTATGGGTGATTTGCCTGGACAAGGCCAAACTTCAAGATCTAATAAAGGTCAAATCGACAACTTTGAAGTTTATCACGAACATATCTTGGAATGGTTGAGAATAGCGAGTGAATATAAATTACCTACATTTTTAATGGGTGTCGGCTTAGGCGGTTTGATTACATTAAATTTAATGGAAAGAACTGAGTTGCCGATTGAAGGTATTATTTTACTTTCGCCATTAGTTGCGTTTAAGACAAATGCTAAAACACGCAAAAATCTATTTACATCTAATATTGGTGCAGGCGTTAAAGATATGCGCTTTAATGTAGGCATTGAACCAGAGCATTTAACAAGAAATGAAGAAGTTATAAGAGAAACTAAAGAAGATGGTTTGATGCTGACAAAAGTATCTTACCATTGGTATAAAGAAGTTGTTCATGTCATGAAAAAGACTTTAGAACATTTAGAAGACATCCAAAGTATCCCAATGTGCTTAATGTATGGGAAAGAAGATCAAATTTTAGACACCGATGCGATTGTAGAAATCAAAAAACGTGTAAAAACAGACGAACTTTATTATAAAGCATGGGAAGGACTCTACCATGAAATTCATAATGAACCAGAGCGTCCGCTAGTCATGCGTTATATCCTTAGTTATTTAAATAACAAAGTCAATGCATTAGGTTTTATACCAAATGACATTGATGATCAAATTGAAATTTAATCAAAAAGGCGCTGTAATAACCTTTACCATTACAGCGTCTTTTGTATTGTCGGTAAATGTTTACAATGTGTAAAATTTCCAAGCATTTCGCATTGATTTTATAGGCTGAAATTGGTATCTTGTATATGTGAAATAAATCACATAGAAGCGATTCTAAATTGGAGAGGGTAAGTAATATGAGTAATGTAAAAGCGAATAAAGTAGTTTTAGTAGGCGATGGTGCAGTAGGTTCTAGTTATGCATTCGCTATGGTAGCACAAGGTGTTGCTGATCAATTAGTAATTATTGATTTAGTAGAAGAAAAAGTAAAAGGCGATGTACTAGACTTAAACCATGGTATGCCTTATGGTGAATCACCATCTATCGTTACAGCAGGTTCATATGCTGATTGTTCAGATGCTGATTTAGTTGTTATCACTGCAGGTGCACCCCAAAAACCTGGTGAAACACGCTTAGATTTAGTAGAAAAAAATACTAAAATCTTCAAATCAATTGTGGGTCAAATTATGGACAGCGGTTTTGATGGTATTTTCTTAATTGCTGCTAACCCAGTAGATGTGCTTACTTATGTCACTAAAAAAGTTTCTGGTTTACCAAAAGAACGTGTTATCGGTTCTGGTACAATTCTAGATACAGCACGTTTCAAATATGAATTAGGTGCAGAATTCGGTGTAGCACCTGAAAGTGTTAATGCTAGCATTATTGGTGAACATGGTGATTCAGAATTAGCAGTATGGTCACAAGCAAGTATTGCAGGTCAAAATTTATATGACATTTTAAATGGTGATCCTGAACGTGCAAAACGTATTGAAGAAATCTTCTTAAATACACGTGATGCAGCTTATGACATCATTAAAGCTAAAGGCGCAACTTATTATGGTATCGCAATGGGCTTATTACACATTTCTAAAGCCATTTTACGTAACCAAAATCTTGTATTAACAGTTTCAAGTTACTTAGAAGGTGAATACGGTCATAAAGATGTTTACATCGGTGTACCAACACTTGTAAACCGTGCAGGTGCAGTGAAAATTTATGAAACACCTTTAAATGAAAGAGAAACTAAAGAGTTTAGCCACTCTGTAGAAGTATTAAAAGAAACAACTAAAAGTGTAGATAAATTATTTAACTAAGTTTAAATACAAAAAGAGCAGCTATCGCATTATGCGGTAACTGCTCTTATTTTTATACTCAGATATTATCTTTTTTCAATCGCGCAAATATAAGGCGGATTATTTTGTTGGTTAATAAAACCGTATTGTAAGACATGTGCTTTTTGTTGATCGAATTGTTGAAGATATTCAAAGACGACATTGCTTTCTATTCGACCTTCAGGATGGCCAGGGTAAATCACAATTACAATAATACCTTCTGGTGCTAACATTTCAAAAAGTGACTCAATGGCTTGTATAGTAGTTTCAGAAGTCGTCACAATATGTTTATCACCTTTAGGCAAGTATCCTAAATTAAAGATTGCCGCATCAATCGGCAAATCTTCTTGTTTGATGTAGCGTGATACATGTTCATGTCCATCTAAGATCAAAGTAGTGTTGTTATAATCTTTTACTTTCTCTCGTGCTGCTTTGATAGCCGCTTCCTGTATATCAAACCCATACACATGCCCCTTTGGAACATGCTGGGCTAAAAATAATGTGTCATGTCCATTGCCGCACGTAGCATCTACTACTGTGCTAGCTTCATTGATGTGAGAGATAATTAATGACTTCGCAAATGGTAAAATACGTTCTACTTTCATGATTGTTCTACTTTCTCTACAGGTTGATAATGTTCACCTTGTGCGGAATGACGACGTGCTAATTCTGCATCAATCGCATTCAGCACTTCCCACTTATTAACACTCCACATTGGTCCAACCATTAAATCAATTGGGCCATCACCTGTAATACGATGAATAATCATTTCAGGTGGTAAGATTTCTAATTGATCACAAACTAAGTTGACATATTCTTCTTGTGACATAAAATTCAACATGCCTTTTTCATATTGCTTTACCATCGGTGTGCCTTTAAGTAAGTGTAATAGATGGATTTTGATACCTTGAACATCCATTTGTGCGACAGTTTTTGCTGTTTCCATCATCATGTCATAATCTTCACCAGGCAAACCATTAATAATATGAGTACACACGTTAATATTATGTTTTCTCAATTTAGCAACACCATCATAATATGTCTGCATATCATGTGCACGGTTGATTAAATCAGAAGTTTCTTGATGTACGGTTTGTAATCCTAATTCCACCCACAAATACGTACGTTTGTTTAAATCGGCTAAGTATTCAACCACATCGTCAGGAAGACAGTCAGGTCTTGTTCCAATGGATAAGCCGACAACACCAGGTTCTTTCAACACAGGTTCAAATTTTTCTTTTAACACTTCGACAGGTGCGTGTGTATTTGTAAAGGCTTGGAAATAAGCAATATATTTACCTTCATGCCATTTTTCATGCATGCGTTCTTTAATTTCTTTAAATTGTACATCAATCGGATCTGCACGATTTCCCGCAAAGTCACCACTTCCTGCAGCTGAGCAGAATGTGCAACCGCCATGTGCAACAGTGCCGTCTCGGTTTGGGCAATCAAAGCCTCCATCTAATGCGACTTTAAATATCTTTTGTCCGAATCTATTTTTTAAATGGTAATTCCATGTATGATAACGTTTATCTTCAAATGCATACGTAAAATATCGACCCATATGACATTTTCCTTTCTTAAATTAATCCATTGTAAGATTTTACCATAAATTGAAGGGACATGTTGAGGAGAAAATCCGAATTAGGTCTTTTATTCATTTGAAAATTATAGTAAGATGATTTGGTTGCAAAATCCAAAATTCAATTCAATATAAATCCTAAACACGTTTCGCTTACAGTTATTTGTCTCTGTTTGCGAAATTTTTATTGGTAAAAATACAGAACGTTTTTGCCTGAGAAAAAGATAAAAAGAATAGAAAGCGGGTGGAACAGTATGAATATGCCTAAATCCATTTGGTGGTTAGTTATTGGTATGGCCATCAATATTATGGGTGCTAGTTTTTTATGGCCTTTAAATACGATTTATATGAGTCAGGAATTAGGGAAGAGTTTGACGACTGCCGGAATGGTTTTAATGATCAACTCTTTAGGTATGGTTGTCGGGAACTTATTAGGTGGCTTTTTCTTTGATAAGCTCGGTGGTTTTATTACGATTATGAGCGGTGCAGTGATTTGTTTATGTGCAACGACATTATTGAATTTCTATCATGGATGGCCTTTATATGCGGTATGGTTAGTCATGTTAGGATTTGGGGGCGGTATCATTATCCCGGCAATTTATGCGATGGCAGGTGCAGTTTGGCCGAATGGTGGACGCCAAACCTTTAATGCTATCTATTTAGCACAAAACTTAGGTGTCGCATTTGGTGCTGCTATTGCTGGGTATGTAGCTGAACTCAGCTTTAATTACATTTTCATCGCAAACTTGTTAATGTATGTCGCATTCTTTATCGTGGCAGTGACACAATTTAATTTACAATATCGTGGTAAAGTTAAAATACCCGATGCAAACCAATGGGCACAAAAGAAATATCGCAAACGTTTTGTGGCTTTGTTATTACTTTGTGTTATGTTTTCAATTTGTTGGATTGCATATATTCAATGGGAAAGTACTATCGCTTCATTCACTCAAGAAATGAATATTTCATTGTCTCAATACAGTGTTCTATGGACAATTAACGGTATTATGATCTTAGTAGCCCAACCTTTAATTTATCCGGTTATTCGCTTACTTAGAGGTAATTTGAAGAAACAGATGTTTGTCGGAATTTGCGTATTCATCGTGTCATTCTTTGTGACAAGCTTTGCGGAGCAATTCTCAGTATTTGTGATTGGGATGATTATTTTAACGCTTGGTGAAATGTTCGTATGGCCAGCCGTTCCAACTATTGCGAATCAATTAGCGCCTGAAGGTAAACAAGGTGCTTATCAAGGTATTGTTAATTCAGCAGCGACGGTCGGTAAAGCATTCGGACCTTTAATCGGCGGTATTTTAGTTGACAGTTTCAATATGCAAGCCATGTTCTTAACGATGATGGGCTTATTGTTTATTTCGATGTTTTTCTTATTTATATATGATAAACGTTTATCACCAGATGAATTTGATGTTTAAACAAGGTATACGTGGTATATCTTGTTTTTCTTTTTATGGATAAGCAGTGACGTAGAAAAACTTCATTTATATATCAATGAGAATAGAAGCGGTGACTAGGAATTTAAGACTTGCATTAAGAGTTAGAATAAAATATAGTTATAAGTGTATATGGAGTAGTAATTTAATGGACTTATCAAGAGAGCTGGTGTTCGGTGCAAACCAGTTAAGTCAATTAAATGAACTTACCAGCGATTATATTAAGAATAATACAGCTCGAGCTATTATGTATGAGGTGCGTAGAAGATACGAATGAAGGTGGTACCGCGGCACAATGTCGTCCTTCATAAGCAAAGCATAATAGTTTGAGTTGTATTTTTTTATTAGGAGGAAAGCAAAGTGAGTTTTAATCATCAAGAAATTGAGAAGAAATGGCAAGATTATTGGGCAGAACACAAAACGTTCAAAACGAACGATAACTTGGGTCAAAAGAAATTTTATGCTTTAGATATGTTCCCGTATCCATCAGGTGCTGGACTTCATGTTGGGCACCCCGAAGGTTATACAGCAACAGATATTATTTCACGTTACAAACGTATGCAAGGGTACAACGTGTTACATCCTATGGGATGGGATGCTTTCGGTTTACCAGCAGAACAATATGCGTTGAATACAGGTAATGATCCACGTGAATTCACTAAAAAGAATATTCAAACGTTTAAACGCCAAATTCAAGAATTAGGTTTCAGTTATGACTGGGATAGAGAATTAAGCACAACAGATCCTGACTATTATAAATGGACACAATGGGTATTCATCCAACTGTTCAATAAAGGTTTAGCTTATGTTGATGAAGTAGCTGTGAACTGGTGTCCTGAGCTTAAAGCAGTTTTATCTAACGAAGAAGTTGTAGATGGCGTTTCAGAACGTGGTGGCTTCCCAGTATATCGTCGTCCTATGCGTCAATGGGTACTTCGTATTACAGAATATGCAGACCGTTTATTAGAAGACTTAGAAGATTTAGATTGGCCTGAATCAATTAAAGATATGCAACGTAACTGGATTGGTCGTTCTGAAGGGGCAAAAGTTACGTTTGAAGTTGAAAATCATGGCGGTAAAATTGATGTGTTTACGACACGTCCGGACACTATTTATGGTGCGACTTTCGCAGTATTAAGTCCAGAACATGAGTTAGTCTCTCAAATTACAACAGAAGATCATAAAGCAGAAGTGGAAAAATACCAAAAAGATGCTTCTATGAAATCTGATTTGGAACGTACAGATTTAGCAAAAGACAAAACAGGTGTATTCACTGGTGCTTATGCGATTAATCCATTATCTGGTGAAAAATTACCAATCTGGATTGCGGACTATGTCTTATCATCTTATGGTACAGGAGCTGTGATGGCTGTTCCTGCGCATGATGAACGTGACTATGAATTCGCACAAAAATTTGATTTGCCAATCAAAGAAGTTATTGAAGGCGGAGATATTTCAGAAGCGGCATACACTGGCGATGGTCCACATGTAAATTCTGGTGCTTTAGATGGCTTGCATAATGCTGAAGCCATTACAAAAGCAATTGAATTGTTAGAAGAAAAAGGTGCCGGCGAGAAAAAAGTCAACTATAAGCTTCGTGACTGGTTATTCAGCCGTCAACGCTATTGGGGTGAACCTATTCCAATTATTCATTGGGAAGATGGCACTATGACAACTGTTCCGACTGATGAATTACCATTATTATTACCAGAAACTGATTCTATCGAACCTTCTGGTACTGGTGAATCTCCACTTGCGAATATTGATGAATTCGTAAACGTTGTAGATCCAGAAACTGGTATGAAGGGTCGTCGTGAAACGAATACGATGCCACAATGGGCAGGCAGTTGCTGGTACTACTTACGCTATATTGATCCGCATAACGATGAAATGTTAGCAGATCCAGAAAAATTAAAACATTGGTTACCGGTTGATTTATATATCGGTGGTGTAGAACACGCTGTACTTCACTTACTCTATGCAAGATTCTGGCATAAAGTACTTTATGATTTAGGCGTTGTACCAACGAAAGAACCATTCCAAAAATTATTCAACCAAGGTATGATCTTAGGTGAAGGTAACGAAAAAATGAGTAAATCTCGTGGTAACGTTGTAAACCCTGATGATATCATCCGTTCTCACGGTGCTGATACATTACGTTTATACGAAATGTTTATGGGACCTTTAGATGCGGCTATCGCTTGGAGTGAAAAAGGTTTAGATGGTTCAAGACGTTTCTTAGACCGTGTATGGAGATTGTTTGTAAATGAGGATGGTTCATTATCTTCTAAGATTGTAGATACTGATGATAAGTCACTTCAAAAAGTTTATAACCAAACTGTTAAAAAGGTGACAGAAGACTTTGATACATTGAACTTCAACACAGCAATCAGTCAATTGATGGTCTTCATCAATGAAGGTTATAAAGCTGATCAATTATACAAACCATATGTTGAAGGTTTCGTTAAAATGTTATCACCAATTGCACCACACTTAGGTGAAGAACTATGGGCTAAATTAGGTCATGATGAGACAATCAGTTACCAACCTTGGCCAGATTTCGATGAAGCATTGTTAGTAGATGACGAAGTTGAAATCGTTGTCCAAGTTAATGGCAAAGTAAGAGCAAAAGTCTTCATTCCAAAAGATGCGTCAAAAGAAGAAATGGAAGATATTGCGTTACACAATGAGAATGTTAAATTAGATATAGGGGATAAAGACATCAAGAAAGTCATCGCAGTTCCGCAAAAATTAGTTAATATTGTAGCTAAATAATAAAGGAGGATGATTAAGTTATGGAATCAATCACAACTGATGAATTGAAAAAGAAAATGTTCGATAATGAACCAATTCATATCGTTGATGTCCGAGAAAACGAAGAAACAGCGAAAGGTATTATTCCAGGAGCAACAACTATTCCAATGAATGAAATTCCTGATAACCTTAATGAATTCAATGAGAACGATACGTATTACATTATCTGTGCTGCAGGTGTTCGCAGTGCGAATGTAGTGAATTACTTGAAAGAACAAAACCCTAATATTCATGCGGTTAATGTAGAAGGCGGTATGAAAGCTTGGGGCGATGAAGGTTTAGAAATTAATAGTATCTAATTGAATGATAATAGCCGAAACTGGTCGTAAAATTACGATGCAGTTTCGGCTATTTTTCATTTTGTTGATTAAATTATGTGGAAAACTATTCAAACTGTCCGGCATTGATACCTGATACACGGCCTGTAACCAATGCGCTTGTAATATTGTAACCGCCAGTATAACCATGAATATCTAAAACTTCACCGCATAAAAATAGGCCAGGTGTAATTTTTGACATCATTGTATGCGGTTCAATTTCTTTAATAGAAACACCGCCACCTGTCACAAATGCTTTTTCAATAGGTAACGTACCATTCACTGTAAATGTAAAACCTTTGAACAGTTGTGCAAGCGTCAGGATTTGTTGGTTGGAAATATGATGACCTGTAGTGTCTTCAGCTACACCAGCTTGTTCTAGTATAAAGTTGAGATAGCGTTCTTCAATAATCCCACGCAGACTGTTTTTAACAAGTTTATCTGGTGTTTCTTTAATTAAAGATTTGATACGCGCTTGAACCTCATTTTCTTTTTCGTCAGGGAACACATCTAATTGCATTCGAATGTCTTGTTTCTTTTGAGATTTTTGTTCTTTGTAGACGAATTGGCTGCATCGTAATGCGGCTGGGCCACTGATTCCAAAATGAGTGAAAATCATATCCATTTGATGTGTGATACGCGGTTTGCCATTTTTTCTAAGCACTGATAATGCGACATCTTTTAAACTCAATCCTTTTAGAGTCTTCCTGATAATAAAAGGTTCTTTAGAAGTAATTGGGACTTCAGTAGGGAAGAGTTCAGTTATTGTATGACCGAGAGACTCAGCAAACGTATAGCCATCTCCAGTTGATCCTGTTTGCGGAACACTTGTCCCACCCGTCGCAATAACAACGGTCTTACTATGATAAACTTGATCATTTTGATCTGTCACAATAAAATGGCCGTCCTCATCTAGCTTAATATGTTTGACTGCAGTTTCTTCTTTAATTTCAACATTATTATTTTTGAGTTCTTGAACTAAAGTATCTACGATGTCTTGAGCACGGTTAGAAACCGGGAACATTCTGCCGTGATCTTCTTCTTTAAGTTTCACACCGCGAGATTCGAAGAACTCAATAATGGATTCGTTATCAAAGACTGAAAAAGGACTGTATAAGAATTTTCCGTTACCTGGAATGTGGCGAATAATTTCATCATAGGGCAGTCGATTTGTGACATTACATCGTCCGCCGCCTGAAATTTTTAATTTTCTGCCGAGTCCTTTTTTCTTTTCTATTAATAATACTTTTTGTTTGTTTTGACTTGCGGCTGCTGCAGACATTAAACCACTGGGTCCGCCGCCGATAATAATCGATTGATACATATAATCGGTACGCGCTGAAATGTATATGCGCGTCTGCCTCCTTTAAATTTGATTTCTGTATAGTATTTAGGTTATTGTGAAAGCTTAGGTGAGTCATTTGCTTGTTTTGCAGTGCCTGCGATATATTTCTCTGACACTGTTGTGAAATTATTTATATAATCTTTCCTGTTAACACTATTTTAAGCTATAATACTAATGAAAAAAAGTAACTGCTGACAATTGTTGGTAGTAGGATAAGATTAAAATTATTTTCAGATAGGAAGATTGTAATGAATGAAAGTCAAGAATTAGTAAGAGGGACCTTTCTTCTAACGGTAAGTATTTTAATAACTAAAATACTAGGTGTGCTATTTATCATTCCGTTTTATGCCATTATCGGCGGAGAAGAAAACTTGGCCCCGTTCAACTATGCATATGCACCTTATAATATTGCGATTGCGGTAGCAACTGCTGGTGTGCCATTGGCCGCATCAAAATATGTTGCGAAATATAATGCAATCGGTGCATATCATGTCAGTCAAAAGTTATATCGATCAAGTTTTATCGTTATGTCAATCAGCGGTGTTATCGGTTTTATTATTTTATATGCATTATCACCATTGATTGCCAATGTGACACTTGCGCATAAATCAAACATAGAGGGCGGCTGGACTGTCGAAGACATCACGTGGATTATTCGTATTATCAGTACAGTTGTTATCTTCATTCCGTTACTTGCAACTTGGCGAGGTGTGTTCCAAGGATTTAAATCTATGGGACCTACAGCTGTTTCTGAAGTAACTGAACAAGTTGCACGTATTATTTTCATTTTAGGCGGCAGTTATGTCGTGTTAAATGTGATGGGTGGATCAGTATTGATGGCGAATGGTGTCGCTACGTTCGCGGCAGCAATCGGTGCTATCGTCGGTATCTTTACGCTATGGTATTACTGGCGTAAGCGTAAACCGCATATTGATAAAATGGTAGCGTCTGATACTACTGGTTTAGATGTACCATATTCAAAAATGTATAAAGAAATTATTTCTTATAGTATCCCGTTTGTCATTGTGAGTTTGAACTTCCCATTATTCAATATTGTAGACCAATTAACACATAACAATGCGTTAGGTATGGCAGGAGTACCGCAACAATTGCATGACTACTTCTTTACAATCTTGAATATGACAACAAATAAAATTGTGATGATACCAACATCTTTAGCTGCTGGTTTCGCGATTAGTTTAATCCCTTATATCACTAAAACTTATGAGTCGGGGGAATTATCAGAAATGCATCGTCAAATCAGAACATCATTAGGTGTATTGATGTTCATCACAGTTCCAGCAAGTTTAGGTATTATGGCTTTAGCAGCACCGTTATATACAGTGTTCTATAGCAGTAACTTTGACGGAAGTCGTTTATTATTCTTCTACGCACCCGTCGCGATGCTGATTTCTTTATTAAGTATTACAGCATCAATGCTGCAAGGAATTGATAAACAGAAATTGACAGTGTTTGTTATATTAGCAGCAGTCGTCGTTAAGGTTGTCTTGAACTTCCCATTAATTGTCGCATTCCATACAGCAGGTGCGGTATTAAGTACAGGTATCGCATTATTGTTTGCGAACATATGTAACTTTTATATTTTGAAAAAGTATGCTAAGTTTACATTTACAGAAACTTGGATACAGTTTGCGAAAATCTTTATCTATGGCTTTATCATGATGCTTTGTGTTGAAGCAGCATATTGGGTAATGCAACTGATTGTGTCACCGCAAACTAAAATCGGAAGTCTGATTATCTTAATTGTGGGGGTTGTTATCGGCATGGTTGTTTATGGCGGTATCACGCTGAAAACAAGACTTGCTGACCAATTTTTAGGTGAATTGCCAAGCAAGTTACGTAGAAAGTTGAGAATCTCATAATGCGATTGGATAAATTTTTATCGAACATGGGTGTCGGAACACGCAGTGAGGTAAAACAATTGCTTAAACAGAACGCTGTTGAAGTGAATAACAAAAAAGAAAAACAAAGCAAACGACAAATTGATCCGAATTCAGATATCATTACAGTCAATGGAGAACAAATAACTTATATTGATAAGATTTATCTGATGCTCAATAAACCTGAAGGCTATGTGTCTGCTGTAGAGGATGCAGAACACTTAACGGTTATTGGATTAATTGAAGACTACCAATATTTAGACATATTTCCGGTAGGTCGTCTTGATAAAGATACTGAAGGCTTATTATTGATTACGAATGATGGGCAATTTAATCATGATGTAATGAGTCCGAATAAACACGTATCGAAAATATATCGTGTTGAAGCAGCACTGCCTGTAACAGAGGAAGATGTACAAAAGTTTGAACAAGGTATTGAATTATCAGATGGACCGGTTAAACCTGCAAAGCTTGAACTAACGGAAAATCCAAGGATTGTGTACGTTACAATTCAAGAAGGACGTTACCACCAAGTAAAAAGGATGTTTCACGCAATTGAAAATGAGGTAACTAAATTAAAGCGAGTTCAAATCGGAAGCTTAAAACTAGATGATAATCTGTCAAAAGGTGCATATCGTACTTTGACGGAAGCAGAATTAGAACTAGTGAAAAACTAATTTCTTAAAGGACAAGGTGATTATTATGGCAAAATCAAGTAACTTTTTTAAAGCAGTACTAGGTATTGGTGCAGCAACTGCAGCAGTATTATTATCAAGAAAAGAAAGCAGAGATCGTCTAAAACAAGAGTATGATAAATACAAAGAAAATCCAGAATCATACAAAGAAAATGCTAAAGAATTAGCAAATCAAGTTGCGTCTAAAGCAACTGAAACGTTCAACGAAGTAAAACAAGATCCTAAAGGCTATGCTGAAAAAGTAAAACAAGACCCTAAAGGTTTCTTACAAGAGCAAAAAGCTCGCTTCTCTAATTCAGAAGATGCAGCATCACCAACTTTAGATGATGTTAAACAATCTGATGAAGCACAAAATAATATCAGAATTGTGACTGAAGAAGATTTAAAACAAAATGACAATAAAGGTTCAAACGATACTAAATAATAGCAATTGAACTTTCAGTACCTTAGCGAATAGCTAAGGTATTTTTTTATTTAAAAATTTCATTCTGAGATGACTGTGATGGCAACATTTTGAGATTAAGTCAGAAAATTAAGTAGGTTCCCACTGTTGTTTAAGAATCAGTTAGGGTAAAATATAGAGTGAACTAAAATTTGAGAAGGAAGTTGATCACGAATGTGGAAAGAAAAAGTGCAAGAATACCAAGATCAAATTATTGCTGATTTAAACGGCTTACTTTCAATTGAAAGTGTCAGAGATGATAGCAAAGCTACACCTGATGCACCGCTAGGTCCAGGTCCTAGAGCTGCGCTTGATTATATGTATCAAATTGCAGAACGTGACGGATTTAATGTCCACGATGTCGATCATGTTGCAGGAAGAATTGAAGCAGGTAAAGGTGAAGACTTATTCGGCATTCTTTGTCATGTTGACGTGGTACCTGCAGGTGAAGGTTGGGATACACCACCGTTTGAACCGACTGTAACTGAAGATGCCATTATTGCACGTGGTACATTGGATGATAAAGGTCCAACAATTGCTGCGTACTATGCGGTTAAAATCTTAAATGAAATGAATGTAGACTGGAAAAAACGTGTACACATTATCATTGGTACAGATGAAGAATCAGACTGGACTTGTGTAGATCGTTATTTCAAAACAGAAGAAATGCCTGAACTAGGCTTTGCACCTGATGCAGAATTCCCTGCAATCCATGGTGAAAAAGGTATTACAACATTCGATATTGAATTAGCTGGCGAAGCAAAAGATTCTACTGATACAAATTCAGAAGTTACACTATTATCATTTGAATCTGGACAACGCTACAACATGGTTCCAGATGAAGCAGTTGCACATCTCAAAGTTAAAAATAACAATTCAGAAGTAACAGAACGTTACCAACAATATCTAGAAGCACATGAACTTGTAGGTAACAGTGAATTAGAAGACGATAAGCTGGTTTTACGATTAAAAGGTAAAGCGGTCCATGGTATGGACCCATCTATCGGTTTAAATGCCGGCTTGTTCTTACTCCACTTCTTACGTGGATTAGAATTAGATACTCAAGCAGCTAAATTCGTTGATTTAAGTGAACGTTACTTATTCGAATCTCACTTCGGTGAAAAAATGGGTATGAAATTCCATACTGATAAAATGGGAGACTTAACAACAAATATCGGTATTATTTCATATACATTGCCTGAAGGCGGAAGATTCGGTGTGAACTTACGTTATCCAGAGGGATTTGAATTTGATGAAGCAATTGAAGGATTCAAGCATGAAGTGAATGATTTAGGATTCGAACTTAAACTTGGGAAAGTTCAACGTCCGCACTATGTAGATAAAGAAGATCCATTTGTACAATCATTAGTTCAAGCTTATCGTAATCAAACAGGTGACATGACTGAGCCTTATACAATTGGCGGAGGTACTTATGCACGTAATCTAGATAAAGGCGTAGCATTCGGAGCAATGTTCAGCGACTCAGAGGACTTAATGCATCAAAGAAATGAATATATTACGAAAAAACAACTTTTCAATGCTACTAGCATTTATTTAGAAGCGCTATACGCATTATGTGTGGAGGAATGAGTATGACAAACAAGGTATTTTTGAACGGCCAATTTGTAGATGAACAGGATGCAAATGTACCATACAATGACAGAGGTTATAACTTTGGTGACGGTATTTATGAATACATTCGTATTTATGACAATACATTATTTACTGTAAAAGAACACTTTGAAAGATTTTTACGAAGTGCGTCAGAATTAAATATTGATTTAGATGAAACAATAGAATCACTAACTGACAAAGTAAAAAAACTTGCAGAAGTAAATAATGTTGAAAATGGTGGGGTGTATATCCAAGTTACTCGTGGTGCAGCACCACGAGATCATGCATTCCCTGGACCAGATGTTAAACCTCAGATGATGGCATTTACAAGAAGCTACGGCAGACCTGTGCAAAAACTAGAAAATGGTATCAATGCTGTTACTGTAGAAGATATTCGTTGGTTAAGATGTGATATCAAAAGCTTAAATTTATTAGGCAACGTGCTTGCGAAAGAATACGCTGTGAAATATAACGCTGATGAAGCAATCCAACATCGTGGCGAAACAGTTACTGAAGGAGCGTCAAGTAACGTTTACGCAATTAAAGACGGTGTTGTTTATACACATCCTACGAATAATTATATTTTGAATGGTATTACGAGACGAGTTATTAAAGCAGTTGCTGAAGAACAAGAAATCCCATTTAAAGAAGAAACGTTTACAGTGGATTTCTTAAAACAAGCAGATGAAATTATTGTCTCTAGTACGTCTGTTGAAGTGATGCCTGTAATTAAATTGGATGGTGAAGCGGTCGGCAATGGTGAAGTCGGTCCAATTACTCGCCAATTACAAAAAGGCTTCGAACAAAAAATTGAGGAAAGTCATTAATTGCATGATTTTCTCCAACTTACCTTGAAAATGTGTTATAATTTTATTTTGTCGCTACTGAAAATTTAATTATTTTCAATAGCTTTCTAGAAAGTAAAATGTGTCTTTTTGTTTCTCATTTTTGGTTGAAAACCAAGGTTAAAAATTATAAAATTAACAATGAGTGCTAAGGACGTAAAAGTATTAAACTTTTTAAAGAAATATAAAATATGGCTCTTGAAATACACTTCTAGAGCCATTTTCTAATTGAAAGCGAGGTGAACGTGTTGGAGCAGTTCTATCAGTTAGGATGGACTTTAGATTCTGCTGGAGGCGCATCCGGAGAGGCTTATATGGCCGAACAAGATGGTCAAAAGCTATTTTTGAAAAGAAATTCCAATCCATTTATAGCGGCATTATCAGCTGAAGGTATTGTCCCTAAATTAGTTTGGACAAAACGAATAGAAACAGGGGAAGTTGTCACAGCGCAACATTGGAAAAATGGCAGAGAATTAACTTTCGAAGAAATGACTCAGACAAGAGTGGCTAAGTTATTGAAAAAAATTCATAGCTCAAAAACATTATTGACCATGTTGAAAAGAATGGAAATGGAACCTATTACACCAGATATTCTATACAATAAAATCAATACCTCGCTTTCCAGACAGGTACTGACGCACCATGTAGTCAGAAAAGCCTTGACGTATCTTGAAGAGCATAAACCTCATTTGGACCCTCGCTTTTATACAGTCGTTCATGGAGATGTAAATCATAATAATTGGTTGCTATCTGATCGTGATGAACTTTATTTAGTCGACTGGGAAGGTGCAATGTTAGCAGATCCTGCCATCGATATCGGAATGCTGCTTTACAATTACGTTCCTCAAAATGAGTGGTCAGAATGGCTTGAAAAATATGGTTGCAAAGAATCATTAGATTTAAGTAAAAGAATGAAATGGTATACCGTTATTCAAGCGATTGGTCTTGTAGAGTGGTCTGAAGAACAGAAACGTTATAAAGATATGAATATATGGCTGAAATTTTTAAATGAAGTGATGAACAGCAACGTATTTATTTGAGGAGAATAAGCAAATGAGATTAAGAAATAAACCTTGGGCAGAGGATTATTTGCGCAAACATAATACAGTTGTAGATATGGATGGAACGCATGCTGGCGAGATGTCAGCATGGTTCGATAAATCACAACCGATTTATATTGAAGTCGGTTCTGGAATGGGGCAGTTTATTACAGAACTCGCTGCACAACATCCTGAAGTCAACTTTGTCTCTTTAGAAAGAGATAAAAACGTGATGATTCGTGTGTTAGATAAAGTGTTGGAAAAGGATTTGCAGAATATCAAACTAATTTGTAATGATGCAATGGAATTAACTGATTACTTTAAACCTGGCGAAATTGATCGTGTTTATTTAAATTTTTCTGATCCATGGCCGAAAAAACGACATGCGAAGCGAAGACTAACGTATCACACGTTCCTTGCATTATATAAAACGATTTTGAAAGAAGATGGAGAAATCCATTTCAAGACTGATAATCGAGGATTATTTGCTTATAGTTTAGAAAGTATGTCTCAGTTTGGTATGTATTTTACTAAGATTAATCTCAATCTTCATGATGAAGATGATGAGGATAATATTGAAACTGAATATGAAAGAAAGTTTGCGGATAAAGGTTCACGTATTTACCGAATGGAAGCAAAGTTTCATCATTAATCACTGCATTCAATCGAATGCAGTTTTTTTGCGTTTCTAAAGTTTGAAAATATGTCTATATCAACCTATACTTAGTTATATATCTGAACGTTAGGGTGAGGCTTTTGAAACTAGGAAAATTTAAAATCCATGATTTGAACGGTGGTATGACGCACATGGACGGAGGCACAATGTTCGGCCCAGTTCCGAAACCCTTATGGGATAGAAAAATATCAGCAAATGAAAAGAACCAAGTACCCATGAGTGTATCTCCGATTTTAGTTCAAACAGAAGAACACAATATCTTGATTGATACAGGTTTAGGTGAAGGCAAGCTTACTGAAAAACAAAAACGTAACTTTGGTGTTGAAAATGAAGGGTTAATTGAAGAAGGGCTGCAAAAGCTCGGTTTAACATCAGAGGACATTGATATTGTCTTGATGACCCATATGCATTATGATCACGCTTCAGGTTTATCTGATGTAGAAGGTCATGCGAAATTCCCTAATGCAGTTCATTATATACAACAAGATGAATGGCATGAATTTTTAGCACCTAATCTACGCAGTAAAGCAACATATTGGCCTGAACTTAATCTCGGTGATTATCAAAAGCATTTAATTTTATTTGAAAATGAGATTGAGGTTGTGCCAGGTGTTCATATGTATCATACGGGTGGCCATAGTTTTGGACACAGTATAATTACTATTGAAAGTGATGGAGAAAAAGCAGTCCATATGGCAGATATTTTTCCTTCACATGCGCATATGAACCCATTATGGGTAACATCATATGATGATTATCCAATGCAATCAATCAGAGAGAAAGAAAGATGGCTGCCTTGGTTGATTATGCAGGATTATTGGTTCTTGTTTTATCATGATGCGTCATACTTTGCGCTTAAATTTGATAAAGAAGATCATTCTATCAAAGCAGAAATAAAAAGAAATCAATAACTTAAAACAAATGCAACAAAAAAACAATGTCTCCGTTATACGGAAACATTGTTAGAATAAGTATGCATACCAATATCATTAAACTTCTTTTATGTTAATGATTTTACCATTTGTCGCATCGGCGATAAATTCATAATTACTGATTTTGCCGTGGTTTTTAGTTGTAACACCGCCACGGTATATTTCATAATGAATACCGTCTTGTTCGAATGGTTGAGGTTCTGAGACAATGTATGACCCTGTCACGTTCATAAAGTAGCTTTTCACTTCTTCAATTAACTTTTGCGGGTTATACTTTTTAGTGCCTAAAAATGTGAGGTAAGCTAGTAAACTACTCAATAAAACTGTGATTGGTAATACTATCAATAACAAAATTTTTCTTCGAGACATCTCAATTTATACCTCCACTTACGTTATAACAATATTCTACCATAACATTAGGAGGATAATGAATTATTAAGGAGCGATGAACAGTGGAAATTGCGAAAAATGAAACATTACAACATATTAAAGCTTTAACAGAATTTCATGGTGCACCAGGTTTTGAACAAGATTTAAGAGCGTACATAAAAAAAGAAATGGAACCATACGCTGACGAGTTCATCTATAACCGTATGGGTGGATTTTACGCGGTAAAAAAATCTAAAAAAGAAAATGCGAAAAAAGTGATGGTAGCAGCACATATGGATGAAGTCGGTTTTATGATTACTGACATTACATCAAATGGTATGCTGCACTTTACGAACTTAGGCGGCGTTGCTGCAGATATATGGCAAGGTCAACGTTTAAAAGTCAAAACAAGACAACAAGAAATTATTACAGGTGTTGTTGCAAGCATTCCTAAACATTTCAGAACAGGTAATGAAGGTCAACCGCAAATTAAAGATTTAATGTTAGACATCGGTAGTGACTCTGCAGATGAAGTCAGAGCACGTGGTGTAGAAATTGGAGATTCAATTGTTCCTGATACCTCTTTAATTCAATTATCTGAACATCGTTTTGCGGGTAAAGCATGGGATAATCGTTATGGTTGTTTATTAGCGATTGAAATTTTAAAATTATTTAAAGACAAAGAACTAGATGTTGATTTATATGTAGGTGCAAATGTCCAAGAAGAAGTCGGTTTAAGAGGTGCACGTGCAGCTGCAGAACAAATTGATCCAGATGTAGCATTTGTAGTCGATTGTTCACCAGCTAACGATATGAAAGGTGTACAACAACTTTCTGGTAAACTGGGAGCAGGAACATTAATCCGTATTAAAGATGGAACCATGATTCTTAAACCAGCATTCAGAGATTATTTATTAGAACAAGCACAACAACATGATATTAATACACAATATTATATTTCACCAGGCGGCACTGATGGAGGAGAGATTCACAAAGCGAACATAGGTATCCCAACTGCAGTCATTGGTGTTTGTGCACGCTATATTCATAGCTCCGATTCAGTATTTGATATCAGAGACTATTATTCAGCAAGAGCATTACTTGAAGCATCTATTTTAGGATTAGATGATGAAACCATTGCACATTTACAATATTCATAAATAAGAAGAAAGAAGTGGATAAATATGAAACAATTAGAATCAGTAGAAGCGTTTGAACAACTTAAACAAGGTAAAACTGTATTTATGTTTACAGCAGATTGGTGCGTAGATTGTCGTTTTATCGCACCGAGACTTCCTGAATTAGAAGAAAAACATCCGGACTATACATTTGTGTCAGTAGATCGCGATAAATTTATTGATTTAGCAGCGGACTTAGGAATTATGGGGATTCCAAGCTTTTTAGTTTACGAGAACGGTGAACAAGTCGGAAGTTATGTCAGCAAAGATAGAAAAACGATTGAACAAATCAGCGAATTTATTACGAATATTTAAATAAAAATACCCTTAGGAAATTCACATTTTTTCTGTTCCTAAGGGTATTTTTACGGTAAACTATAAAAAGGTATGTAATTAGGAGTGTTAATATGAATGTCTTTCAAATGAGAGATAAACTAAAAGAACGTTTAAATCATTTAGATGTTAATTTTACATTTAATAGAGAAGAAGATACCTTGCGCATTGCACGTAAAGATAATGGTAAAGGTGTAACGATTAGATTAACACCCATCGTCGCGAAATATAACGATCAACAAGAAAAAATTGTTGATGAGATTGTTTACTATGTCAATGAAACAATTCAACAAATGAGTGATGATGCACTGCAACAAATGGACAATATCAAAGTGATGCCAGTGATGCGTGCAGCAAGTTTCGATAAGGAAACTAAAGAGGGGCATCCGTTTGTGATTGATGCACATACAGCAGAAACAAATATCTATTATGCATTAGATTTAGGAAAGTCTTATCGACTCATTGACGAATCAATGCTGAAACAATTGAATGTGACTGCACAACAAATTAAAGAAATGGCATTATTCAATATCAGAAAATTAGATAACCCATACAAAACAGATGAAGTTAAAGGCAATCTGTTCTATTTTATTAATACGAATGATGGGTACGATGCGAGTAGAATTTTAAACACGCCATTATTAAATCAATTTGAAGAAAACTGTGAAGGTGAAATGTTAGTAGCTGTTCCGCATCAAGATGTTTTAGTTGTGGCAGATATCAGAAATAAAACGGGTTACGATGTGATGGCTCATTTAACCATGGAATTCTTCACGAAAGGTCTTGTACCAATTACATCGCTATCATTCGGATACGATAATGGCCACTTAGAACCTATCTTTATCTTGGCTAAAAATAATAAAAACAAAAAAGATAAGAGTCCAAATGTGGTCCAAGAATTGAGCACAGTAAAAAATCAAAAGAAAAACGATAAGAAATAAGGAGAATAGATAATGAATTTATTTTACAACTTAAACGGCGTAGGAGATGTAGCATTCTTACAAGTAGAACCTGCTGAAGGAGAGTTCGACTATACAACACATGGTGACGTAGTGAGAATTACGTTAGATGGTAAAGCTGTAGGATATAATATCTTCAATGCTTCTAAGCATTTACCAATCGAAGGTAATGGACATATTAAACTTACACCAGAATTATTAGATGGTTTACAAAACGTTTTAAAAGAATCAGGTATTGACGATCAATTAGATTCTGACTTATCACCAAAATTTGTAGTAGGTTATGTTAAAACTAAAGAAAAACATCCAAATGCGGATAAATTAAGCATTTTACAAGTAGATGTTGGAAATGAAACATTACAAATTGTATGTGGTGCGCCAAATGTTGAAGCAGATCAAAAGGTTGTAGTCGCAAAAGTAGGCGCTGTAATGCCTAGCGGTATGGTTATTAAAGATGCTGAATTACGTGGTGTACCATCAAGCGGTATGGTTTGCTCAATGAAAGAATTAAATTTACCGAACGCACCGCAAGAAAAAGGAATTATGGTATTATCTGAGGATTACCAAACAGGACAACCATTTTTCGAAGAATAAAGTGATTGGAAGGAAGTGACATTATGAACTGGTTTGATAAATTGTTTAGTGATGAAGACGAAGAAGAAGTTTATCAAAGAAAATATAGTCAGCGCAGACAAAAATTAGAAGAAAAAGAACGTCGTCGTCATGCATTACTACCAGAAAATAATGATATTTACGAACGTCCAAAAGGTAATTTTAGATTTCCACTTCATGTGAATGATTCTGACCAACAAACAGAATCAGATTCAGAATCCAATCATTCTGAACCAACTTATGAGTCAGAAGAATTTGTTGAAACTTCTTCGTATCAAAAACCAGACCGTCGTCATAGAAGAAGACGTACGTTTTATGATGACGATACACCATCATTTCGTTCTTCACGCAACACACGTAAGCAATCAGAATCAAAAGAACGTGCTCCAGAACAAACGCATCAAAGAGAACATCAAAATAGACGTGTACAGAATTATTCGACACGCTATGATACGAAAGATATTTATTATAAAAGTGGTGAATTCACAGCTGAAGAAGTACCTTCAGCTATTTTCGGTACGAAAAAACGTCATCCTTTAGAAAATGGTGTTATTCAACGTTCAGAAGGTGTTACTGAAGAATCTACAAACCAACAAGAAAAAATACCGACAGATCCATTAAATGGTTCACGTAAACAAGCTTCAAAAGCACATGAAGTTGAAACAAGAGAATCAGAAGACACAAAAAATGAAACAGAACAACTGTCTTCTAAAGATTCACAACATCAAGTGAAACAAACACCTAATTATTCTAAAGCGGATAATACAATTAATATTAATAATATTTATGCTTCACAAATTGTTGAAGAAATTCGACGTGAACGCGAACGAAAAGTGTTACAACGCAAAAAATTCAAAGAAGCACTTCAACAAAAACGTGAACAAGAAGATGTCAGCTCAATTCAAAAGGCTATTGATGAAATGTATGCTGAACAAGCCAAACAGTATGTAGAAGATCCAGTCTTCCAAGAAAATGGCTTTGAAAAAGAAAAAGAAGCCAGAGCTGCTGAAGACCAAGAAGGCGAAGAAACACAACAACCTACCTCAGAACACATACAAACAGAAACGTCTGAAGAAACGTCAACACAACCACAAAACGACTTTGACTATGAAGAAGTAGATTTAAACCAAGTTCAAGACATGCATCAATTAGACGAACAAGACGTTAAAGTTGTAGAAGATGCTCCTGAAGAAACACAACAACTTGAATCAGAATCACCTCAATCTGAGACAGAAAATCTAACAGAGTCTCCTGAACCTTTACCAGAAGTTTCTGAAGCACAATATACTGAAATTGAAGATGAAGAAGAACCAGTTGAAAGTGAACAGGAAGAAGTACCAGAAGAACCTGTAAATGGAACTGAAGTGCATGAAAGTACTGAAACCGAACAGGAATCAGAACCAGTACAAGAAACAACAGAAGAATCTGAAGATGAACAGGATGAACCACAAGAAGATAATTCTACGGAGGTTCAAGAACCTGTGTTAGCACCAGATAGTAATACATCTAAATCAGAGGTAACGAAAACTGATGAGACTAAAGAAGAAGTCACAGAAGAAAAAGCAAAATCGAGCCTTGAACCTCAATTGAAACCAGATCAACCAAAATCTGATGATGCAGAAAAAGAAGAGTCAAAAACAGAAATAAAAGAGGAACAAGAAGAAACTACTGAAAAAGTTTCTACACCTGACTCTAATAATGAAGAACAAGAAGAAAATAAAGCAGAGGCAGAAGAAGTTAAAACTGAACAACCGAAAATTTCTCGTCCAATTCGTAAAGGTGCTAAGCCGTTCAATGTGATGATGACACCATCAGACAAACGTCGTATGATGGATGCACAAAAACGTAAAGCTGCACAAACATCAAAAACACAAACAAATGATTCTGCGGTTTCTTCAGAGCCTGAACAAAGCGTGGCTTCACAAACGAGTGAAGTTTCGACTCATGACGACAGTGAACCACAATCATCACAACAAGAAAATCAAAACTCTGATCAACCAAAAGCTGAACAAGGACATATCACAACAAGTGTACAGACAGCAAAAACGACACAATCTAATGCACAAGAGGAAGTTAAGCAACCTGTAACTGCACAAAAGGAACCTGTTCAAGCACATCACGAAGGTATTCGAAAAGGGCCTAATTTAAAACTGCCAAGTCTAGGTTTATTAGATGAACCAGAAGTACATGAAGTTGACCAAGAGTGGATAGATGAGAAAAAAGAAGAGTTGAATGATGCATTTTATTACTTCAATGTACCTGCAGAGGTTAAGAATGTTACAGAAGGACCTAGTGTGACACGTTTTGAATTATCTGTTGAAAAAGGGGTAAAAGTTTCTAGAATCACTGCATTACATGATGATTTGAAAATGGCTTTAGCCGCCAAAGATATTCGAATTGAGGCACCGATTCCAGGTACAAGTTTAGTAGGTATAGAAGTACCAAATATATCGCCAACAAAAGTGAACTTAAAATCTATTATTGAGAGTCCTCAATTTAAGAATGCAGAATCTAAATTAACAGTTGCGATGGGTAATCGCATCAATAATGAACCGTTATTAATGGATATTGCGAAAACGCCACACGCACTGATAGCAGGGGCTACGGGTTCAGGTAAATCTGTTTGTATTAACAGCATATTACTTTCACTATTATATAAAAATCATCCAGAAGAGTTGAAACTCTTGCTGATTGATCCGAAAATGGTAGAGTTAGCACCATACAATGGTTTACCGCATTTAGTATCACCTGTGATTACAGATGTCAAAGCAGCAACACAAAGCTTGAAGTGGGCTGTTGATGAAATGGAAAGACGTTATAAATTATTTGCGCAATATCATGTGCGAAATATTACAGCTTTCAATAAAAAAGCTTCATACGAGCAACGTTTGCCTAAAATTGTCATTGTAATCGACGAGCTTGCAGACTTAATGATGATGGCACCGCAAGATGTAGAGCAATCTATTGCGAGAATTGCACAAAAAGCACGTGCATGCGGTATTCATATGCTTGTAGCAACACAACGTCCATCTGTAAACGTTATTACAGGATTAATCAAAGCGAATATTCCAACTCGTATCGCATTTATGGTATCATCTAGTGTGGATTCAAGAACTATATTAGATAGCGGCGGTGCAGAACGCTTACTTGGTTACGGTGATATGTTGTATCTAGGTAATGGTATGAATAAACCAATTCGCGTTCAAGGCAGCTTTGTGTCTGATGAAGAAATCGATGCAGTTGTCGATTTTATTAAGGCACAACGTGAACCGGAATATTTATTTGAAGAAAAAGAATTGTTAAAACAAACAAAAGCACAACCTAAAGATGAGTTGTTTGATGATGTATGTCGATTTATGGTTGCAGAGGGCAATATCTCAACATCACTCATTCAGCGTCATTTCCAAATTGGTTACAATAGAGCTGCACGAATTGTTGACCAACTTGAAGCGTTGGGTTATATTTCAGGTTCGAACGGTTCGAAACCAAGAGAAGTTTATTTGACTGCAGCTGAAATAAATGAGGAATAAGAAAGAAGGAGTTTAAGTATGACACACTATCATTTTGTCGGTATTAAAGGCTCTGGTATGAGTTCATTGGCGCAAATTATGCATGATTTAGGCCATGAAGTTCAGGGCTCCGACATCGACCAATATGTGTTTACAGAAGATGCATTAAGAAATAAAGGGGTTAAAATTTTGCCATTTAACCCAGACAATATTCAAAAAGGCATGGTTGTTATTCAAGGAAACGCCTTTTCAGATGAACATGAAGAAATTGTCCGCGCAAAAGAATTAGGATTAGAAATTATTGATTATCCTACATTCTTAGGCCATGTCATTGAGCAGTATACGTCTGTAGCTGTGACAGGTGCACACGGCAAAACATCTACAACAGGCCTTTTATCACATGTAATGAATGGAGATAAAAGAACTTCTTTCTTAATTGGTGATGGCACAGGTTTAGGTATTCCTCAAAGTGAATATTTTGCGTTTGAAGCATGTGAATATAGACGTCACTTTTTAAGTTATCATCCGGATTATGCGATTATGACGAACATCGACTTTGATCATCCTGATTATTTTAAAGATATTGATGACGTTACAAGTGCGTTCCAAGAAATGGCGCATAATGTCAAAAAAGCGATTATCGCATGGGGTAAAGATGACCATTTAAGAAAAATTAAAGCAGATGTTCCTGTTTATTACTATGGATTAGAAAAAGATGAAGATATTTATGCTGATAACCTTCAAATTACAGAACATGGTACATCGTTTGACGTGTACATTGACGGTAAATTCTTCGACCATTTCTTATCACCGCAATACGGGGATCATAATATTTTAAATACACTTGCGGTTATTATGGTTTGTTATTTAGAAGGTCTTGATGTAAAAAATATTAAAGAAGCGTTAGAAACATTCGGCGGAGTGAAACGTAGATTTAATGAAACAAAAGTACATAATCAAGTAATTGTTGACGATTATGCCCACCATCCGCGCGAAATTAATGCTACAATTGAGACAGCACGTAAAAAATACCCGCATAAAGAGGTTATCGCTGTCTTTCAACCGCATACGTATTCTAGAACAAAAGCGTTCTTGAATGAGTTTGCTGAAAGCTTGAATAAAGCAGACCGTGTCTTCTTATGTGATATTTTCGGATCTATCCGTGAACATGAAGGCAGTTTGACAATTCAAGATTTAATTGATCGCATTCCAGGTGCGCAATTAATCGGTGAAAAAAATGTAAATATATTGAAATCATATGAAGATGCTGTGATTTTATTTATGGGTGCAGGGGATATTCAAAAAGTTGAACGTGCCTATTTAGACAATCACGGAGTAATTAATGAATTTTAATATGTTTATGTTAAAATATGTATGGGTATTAAGTAAAAATAAGACATAAGCAATTTAGGAGGCGTTTTTAATGGACTGGATTTTACCTATAGCAGGTCTAATTGCAGCTATAGCATTTTTAGTATTAGTAATCGGAATTGTAGTTGTTCTTTTATCTGTTAAGAAAAACTTAGACTACGTGGCTAAGACTCTTGATGGAATTGAAGGACAAATTCAAGGTATTACAAGAGAATCAACAGATTTACTTCATAAAGCAAACCGCTTAACTGAAGATATTCAAGATAAAGTGGACCGCTTAAATTCTGTAGTTGATGGAGTAAAAGGTATCGGTGACTCTATCCAAGATTTAGATGGATCAGTGGACCGAGTAACTAACTCAATTGCACATAATATTTCTCAAAACGAAGATAAAATTTCACAAGTCATCCAATGGTCAAACGTTGCGATGGAAATTGCTGATAAATGGCAATACAGAAAACAACGTAGAGAAAGTGCAAACTACAGAGGATAATGGTTAAATGCAGTTCTAATTGGAACTGTGTACCTCATCTGTAGGCTACATTATCAATTATAAGACGTACTAACTGCACTTAAATGAGGTTGAATCAACTTTGTTTAAGTGCTTTTACTTTATAGGAGGCAAATACATGAGAAAGAACGACGAAGCTAGATTAGAAATTTACGAAGTTGAAGCTATGTCTGATACTGTCCGTAAAGATTTCGTTTATGGGTTCATCGCAGGAATATTTATTGGTACAGCAGGTGGTTTTGTGATTAATCAAGTGAAAAAACGTAAACAACTTGAAAAGCAAAATCAACCAGCAGAAGCAAAGAAACCATCAGTGAAAGAAAAAGTGTCTGCACAGACAGATGCGCTTAAAGCAAATGCACAAAGTCAAATTCAAGATATTAAAGATAAAGCACAACAGCTTAAATCTGATGTAAAACAAAAATTCAACAATGATGAACAAGAAACAGATCCAAAAGCATTACGAGCGCAACGTGAAGCAATTCGTAATGAAGCAGCAGCACATGATTTAGCAAATGTTTCTCCGCAAGCTCAAGATGTTCAAACAGACAACAATCCTTTAAAATCTTCACAACCAGATACAGTGCCTTTCCATGAATTTACAGCAACAGGAAATGCATTAGCAGCGAAAGAAAAAGCTAAATTAATTGAAAATGATAATACAGTAGCAACTAAAGTAGCTGAACTATTTGAAGCTAAACCAGTAAAATCAAGTGGTTTTAAAACAGTTCCAGTATTAGTTACAGTTGCAGCTGCAGCAACAGCAGCAGGAAGCAAAAAAGCTGCGGATGCTAAAGCAGCAAAACCTGCAGATGCTGAAAAACGTACAGCACAAACACATGAGAAAGCTTCATTCAATAAAGGTGTTATTACGCATGATAAAGCAACTGCTAATCATTCAGAAGCACACAAAACACCAGAAGCTTCAGGTAAAGTAGAATCTAAGACTGTTAATGATACAAAAACAACGAAAACAGAAACAACTAAAACGACAAACACACCTAAGAAAAATGCATCAACAACTAAGCAGACAGCGAAAGCTACTTCACCGAAAGATGCGACAAAAACTACAAAAACAACAACACAAAAACCAGCAGCAAAAGGAAACAAAACAACGACACAAAAAACAACAACAAAGACAACAAAATCAGCTGCAAACAAATCAACAAAGAAACCTAGTGTAACACCAGCGAATAAGAAAACAACGAATAACACTACAAAGACACAACCAAAAGGTGAAACAACTACGAAGAAAATTGAAAAGAAAACATTCAATGACTAATTGTACCTAAAAGAAATCAACCTTATTCTTTTTGAGGTTGATTTTCTTTTTTACTTTTGGTTAAATCTAGTTAAGTAATTGTGAGAAAATTAATAATAATCGAAACAATTCGATTTATTTCGCTTTTCCTCTTGATTAATGATAAAGTTCTTGCTAGAATAACTGTTAAATTCAATATTTTTATCGCTTTAAAGCGTGATAAATTGGATGCAAAAATTACATAGAGGTGACCAAATAATGAATAAGTTAGAACAGTACAGAAATGAAATTCAAGACATTAATGAAAAGATTTTAGACTTACTAGTAGAGCGTGGTAAGTTAGCACAGAAAATAGGGGATGAAAAGCGTAAACAAGGTACTAAGGTTTATGATCCTGAACGTGAAAAAGTAATGTTGAATGCTTTAATCGAAAAAAATAATGGTCCATTTAACGATAATGTAATTAAACAATTATTCAAAGAAATATTTAAAGCATCCACTGACTTACAAAAATCTGATCGTGAAAAACATTTAATTGTTTCAAGAAAATTAAAAGCAGAAGATACAATTGTACGCTTTGACAATGGTGGAGTTATTGGTGATGGCAACAAGTCATTCATTTTCGGTCCATGTTCAGTAGAATCACAAGAACAAGTCGATGCAGTTGCTCAAGACTTACAAAGTAAAGGATTAAAATTCATCCGTGGCGGTGCTTTCAAACCACGTACTTCTCCTTATGATTTCCAAGGTCTAGGATTAGAAGGATTGAAAATTCTTAAAAACGTTAAAGATAAATATAATTTAAATGTTGTAAGTGAAATCGTAACACCAGCTGATTTAGAATTGGCAGATGATTACCTAGATGTGTTCCAAATTGGTGCACGTAACATGCAAAACTTCGAATTATTAAAAGAAGCAGGACGTACAAACAAACCAATTTTATTAAAACGTGGTTTATCTGCGACAATTGAAGAGTTCATTTTCGCAGCAGAATATATCGCATCACAAGGTAACCAAAATATTATCTTATGTGAACGCGGTATCAGAACATACGAAAAAGCAACACGTAATACTTTAGATATCTCAGCAGTACCGATCCTTAAACAAGGTACACACTTACCAGTAATGGTAGACGTAACACATAGTACAGGAAGAAAAGATATTATGCTTCCAACAGCTAAAGCAGCTTTAGCAGTAGGTGCAGATGGTGTTATGGCAGAAGTACATCCTGATCCAGCTGTTGCATTAAGTGATAGCGGACAACAAATGGATATTGAACAATTCAACAAATTCTATGATGAACTAAAACCACTTGCTGATATGTACGATAGCAAGCAATTACGCTAATATATAGTTAATTGAAAGCCTTTTAAATTAAAGTATTCAAACCTTTGATTTAAAGGGCTTTTTTGTGTTTTGCAAAACATCATATGTGTGACAAAACAGTGACAGCAGAAAGTTTTGTTTTGAGTTTGTGACAAATTATGGTACACTTTGAAAATGTTGTGAAAACTTACTATAATAGTGTTTGAAACGCTTTCAGAAAGGGTGATATTATGACCGTTACTATTTATGATGTTGCAAGAGAAGCGCGTGTTTCCATGGCAACTGTTTCTCGTGTGGTAAATGGCAACCAAAATGTCAAACCAGAAACTAGAGATAAAGTAAATGCAGTCATCAAAAAGCTTAACTACAGACCTAATGCTGTTGCACGAGGGTTAGCAAGTAAAAAAACAACAACAGTCGGGGTAATTATTCCAGATATCTCGAATGTATACTATTCTCAACTCGCAAGAGGGTTAGAAGATATTGCAACGATGTATAAATATCATTCAATTATTTCTAACTCTGACAATGATTTAGAAAAAGCTAAAGAAATTTTTAACAATCTGCTCAGCAAACAAGTAGATGGTATTATTTTCTTAGGCGGAACACTCGATGCAGAATTGGAAAGTTTAATTGAAAACTCTTCTGTACCTGTTGTAGTTTCAGGAACAAGTGATGATGATAATACAGTTGCTTCTGTAAATATCGACTATAAGCAAGCTGCTGAAGAAGTGACTAATCATTTAATCAATTCTGGCGCAAAACGCTTTGCCTTTGTTGGCGGCAATAACTCTGAAAAAGCAGAAAACGATGTATTATCTAGTTTAAGAGATACACTAGCATCACATGGTTTATCTTTAGAAGATAATCTGACTTTCAGAGGTAAAGAAACATATCGCGATGGTATTAAAGCTTTTGAAGATATTAAAGCGTATCAACCAGATGCAATTTTATCTATCAGTGATGAACAAGCTATTGGTATTGTCCATGCGGCTGAAGATGCGAATATCAACATTCCATCTGATTTACAAATTGTAAGCTTTAATAATACACGTTTAGTTGAAATGGTACGTCCGCAACTATCAAGTGTCATTCAACCGCTTTATGACATCGGTGCAGTAGGTATGCGTTTACTTACTAAATATATGAATAATGAAACGATTGAAGATTCAACGGTCATTTTACCATATCGTATAGAGTATCGCGGTACAACAAAATAAGATGTATAAATTTAAAAGTCTGAAAGAAAGTCACATTACTTTCCTCCAGACTTTTTTATTTTCCTTCATTTAATCAGAACCAACTCGCAACCTGGTTCGCATGTTTTAAGTTCTTAGCAGTAATTTCTGCAGTACGTGGAATTTCCATATAATCTAGACGTTTATCCTCCCAAGTCGTTGGCAAATCAGTCGGCGCATAAGTTCGCCATTTTTCTACCCATTCTTTCGGTAAATCTCCATGTTGAATCGGCACATCCATCAAACTCAAGAAGACATGACTCCAAGCTCTTGGAACAACGCGCCAAATGTTATATCCACCGCCACCGAACATCATGACTTTCCCATCTGTATATTCATCTGCCAACGCTTTAATATAATAGGGAATAGCATAGAGTGAATCTAAAGTACAATTCATATGAGTAAGTGGATCGAGGTAGTGAATATCAACACCATGTACACTTAAAATGATATCAGGTTTGAATGATTTAACGACAGGTGTGACGGTGCGTTTAAAACAATCAATATATGAATCATCTTCTGTATAAGGTTCAAGCGGGACATTGACAGAATAACTGAATCCTTGTTCTTTGCCTCGTTCTGTATAATGACCTGAACCTGGAAATAAAAATTTACCCGTTTCATGAATGGAATAATTCAGAATTTCATTTTGTGTATAGAAGCTCCATTGCACACCGTCCCCATGATGTGCATCTGTATCTATAATCATCACTTTCATGTTATAGCGTTCAGATAAGTATTTAGCGGTAATGGCGATATCATTGTAAATACAGAAGCCATTTGCGCGGCCTGGCAATGCATGATGTAATCCACCGCCTAAATGACACCCGTTTTTAACTTCTCCTTGAACAATCATATCAGCAAGTTTTAAAGCACCGCCTACAATACGTGCACTATGTTGATGCATATGTTTAAACTGTGATGTATCTTCGTTCGCAAAACCATATTTTTTGGATTCTACCTCACTTAAAATTCCACGAGAAGCGTGTTTAATCGCATTTACGTAGTCATAAGAATGTATAAGTGTTAATTCTTCATCTGTGGCGATTCTCGGTGTAATAATTTGACTTGAACTCAGTAATCCTGCATCGATTAACAGTTCAGTCGTCAATTTTAAGCGCATTTGATTAAAAGGATGTTCATTACTGAACCGATAGCGCATTAATTGATTTGAATAAACATACCCCGTTTGTTTTTTGTTTTGACTCATAAAATCTCCCCTTTAGTAGAAGAAGCGGTTCATAAAACGTATATCATCAAACGCCTCCATCTGGTCTAATGTGATACGTGCACCGATTCTTGCCATTAAACAGTTTGCTGGATGTCCTGTAATTTCAGGATCATCAGTTGCGAAAATCTCTAAACCCCCATGAGACATCAACTTCTGCATTAATTTTTTATATTCGTAGACATCTAATTTAGAGTTTTTCAAATCCCAGTGCCAATAATACTCAGTTGTTAACACAATATAATCTTCAAATTCATCTTCACTTAAGCTCGTTTTAATGAGTTCATTACCTAATCCTGTACCGCGATGCGGTAAGGCTATTTCAACGGCACCAAGCTCAATTAAATAGGGCAGGTTGCCTGTAGACCAACGTTCTAATGGATCAGGATAATGATAAGTGACATATCCGACAATGGTGTTTTCATGTCGTAAGACGTAAATACGACCTTCTGGCAATTCACTAATTTCTTGAATCGCTTCAAATTGTTCGATAGGTCTTCTAAATGCATCCAAACCATCATCGTAATCCATTTGTTCAAGTTGTTTACGTGGTACAGGACCTTCAATAACATAAGTTGTATCGTGACGTGTGTATGTTTGTTTTACATACGTTTTGACATGTTCCATCTTGCCACATCCTTTTTCATATTCTCCTAAGATGAGAGTGCTCAAATTTACTTTTTCACTAAAGTGATATGTTTCCACGTATTAATTTAATTATAATGGTTTTAACATCAATTTACACACAAATCAGAATTATCGCAATTATTTTTGAAAATTTACTATGATTTTTGTATAATGGTTTTTGAAAGCGATTTCAAACAAAGGGGGCAATTCAAATGAAAGTTGATATTTATAAAGGGGGAGAAGGTAATTATAACCTTCAAAACTATGACGAAACGTATCAGAACTTTGATTGGAAAGACGTAGAAAAAGCTTTTTCATGGTATGAAACAGGAAAGATCAATATGGCGTATGAATGTATTGATCGTCACGTAGATAATGGCCTTGGGGATAAAGTGGCCTTAAACTACAAAGATGCCAAACGTAAAGAAAGTTATACTTATAAAGAAATGCAGCAATTATCGAATAAAGCCGCAAACGTACTAAAAGATAAAGCACAAGTAGAAAAAGGGGATCGTGTCTTTATCTTTATGCCAAGAACACCAGAGTTATACTTTGCGTTCTTCGGTATTTTAAAAATTGGTGCGATTGTCGGACCATTATTTGAAGCGTTTATGGAAAAAGCAGTTGCTGACCGTTTAGATAATAGTGATGCGAAAGTAATTGTAACAACGAAAGATTTAGTAGACCGTATTCCAAAAGACGACTTACCAAACTTAGAGAAAATTGTCATCGTCGATAATGATGGGGTAGACGATGAATACGTAGATTTTCAACAAGAAATGGAAGATGCTAGCGATTCATTTGATATCGAATGGTTAGATCGTGAAGACGGTTTGATTTTACATTATACTTCTGGCTCTACAGGACAACCTAAAGGTGTGTTACATGTTCAAGATGCCATGATTGTACACTATATTTCAGGTAAATATGTTCTTGATTTACAAGAAGACGATATTTATTGGTGTACAGCAGACCCAGGCTGGGTAACTGGTACTTCATACGGTATTTTCGCACCTTGGCTAAACGGTGTGACAAACTGTATCGCTGGGGGACGTTTCTCTCCTGAAGCATGGTATGGCATGATTGAAGAATTTAAAGTCACAATTTGGTATACAGCACCGACAGCATTACGTATGTTAATGAGTGCAGGAGACGACGTTGTGAAGAAATACGATTTATCATCATTAAGAGAAGTGTATTCTGTAGGTGAACCATTAAACCCAGAAGTAATTAAATGGGCAAAAGAAGTATTAGAACACACTGTTTTAGATACTTGGTGGATGACAGAAACAGGCGGTCATATGATTGTCAACTATCCTTCTATGGATGTAAAACTAGGTTCTATGGGTAAACCATTACCTGGTATTGAAGCGGCTATTGTGGATGACCAAGGTAATGAGTTACCACCGAATCGAATGGGTAACTTAGCCATTAAAAAAGGCTGGCCATCCATGATGCGTAAAATTTGGAAAAATCAAGAAAAGTATGATTCATACTTTATTGGTGATTGGTATGTATCAGGAGATTCAGCATATCAAGATGAAGATGGATACTTCTGGTTCCAAGGTCGTGTTGATGATGTGATTATGACTGCTGGTGAACGTGTCGGACCATTCGAAGTGGAATCTAAATTAGTGGAACATCCTGCAGTTGCAGAAGCAGGTGTTATTGGTAAACCAGACCCAGTACGTGGTGAAATTATTAAAGCATTCGTTGCTTTAAATCATGGCTATGAACCAGATGATGAATTGAAAGAAGATATCAGAACATTCGTCAAACACGGTTTATCTGCGCACGCTGCACCAAGAGAAATTGAATTCAAAGATAAATTACCGAAAACACGTTCAGGTAAAATTATGAGACGTGTATTAAAAGCTTGGGAACTTGATCTTCCTGAAGGGGATTTAAGTACAATGGAAGACTAATTGTATATAAAAAACTAACAATAAAATAGGTTGATCATATGAGCGATATCAAAATAAAATCAATGTTTTGGTATCGCTTTCATTATTGCAAAATAAAGGTTTTACATAAAATTTTATCATCTATTTTTGTAATATTACCATAAAAGTAAGAATACTTAAAAATTAATGATGAATATGTTCGACAATAAATGTATATTTCGATATGATGAATGATGTAAAAGGTTTTAAAAACAGTTGAAGCAAGTCTCTATTTACTGCATTTATCTAAACGTATTTTTAAAGCGTTGAGGGCATAAAAATACGTGGTAAATAAAGTGAACGGATGGTTGCTGAGACTGTAATTCAATTACTAAATAAGGGGCTGAATGAATTGAGTCATTTATCAGATTTGGATATCGCGAATCAAGCTACATTACAACCAATTAAAGACATTGCAGAAAAGATTGGTATTTCGGAAGATGCTTTAGAACCATATGGTCACTATAAAGCTAAAATTGACATTAACCAATTAAAAGACAATGGGGACAAAGGGAAAGTTGTTCTTGTTACTGCAATGAGTCCAACACCAGCTGGTGAAGGTAAATCAACTGTAACTGTTGGTTTAGCAGATGCCTTCCATGAATTAGGAGATAATGTCATTATGGCATTACGTGAGCCAGCATTAGGTCCAGTATTCGGTATTAAAGGTGGCGCAACTGGCGGCGGTTACGCACAAGTATTACCAATGGAAGATATCAACTTACACTTCAACGGTGACTTCCATGCGATTACAACAGCAAACAACGCGTTATCAGCATTTATTGATAACCACATCCATCAAGGTAATGCGTTAGGCATTGACCAACGTCGTATCGAATGGAAACGTGTGTTAGACATGAACGACCGTGCGTTAAGACAAGTTGTAGTAGGTCTTGGTGGACCAACACAAGGTGTTCCGCGTGAAGATGGATTCAACATCACAGTAGCATCTGAAATTATGGCGATTCTTTGCCTAAGCACTGGCTTGAAAGACTTAAAAGAAAGTATCGCTAACATTACAGTTGCATATACACGTGATCGCAAACCAGTTACGGTTGCTGATTTAGAAGTTGAAGGTGCAATTGCGATGATTCTTAAAGACGCAATCAAACCTAACTTAGTGCAATCAATCGAAGGTACACCAGCATTAATTCACGGTGGGCCATTCGCAAATATTGCACATGGTTGTAACTCAATTCTTGCAACTGAAACAGCACGTAAACTAGCTGATGTTGTGGTGACTGAAGCTGGATTCGGTTCAGACTTAGGTGCTGAAAAATTCATGAACATCAAATCACGTAAAGCAGGATTCGAACCAAGTGCTGCTGTAGTTGTTGCGACAATCCGTGCATTGAAAATGCATGGCGGCGTAGCAAAAGATGACTTGAAAGAAGAAAATGTTCAAGCAGTTAAAGACGGTTTAGAAAACTTAGCACGTCATATCAAAAACATCCGTTCATTCGGTGTAGAACCAGTCGTAGCATTAAATGCATTCGTAGCAGATACAGATGCTGAAACTAAAGTAGTTGAAGACTGGGCAAAAGAAAACAATGTACGTATTGCCTTAACTGAAGTTTGGGAAAAAGGCGGCAAAGGCGGCATTGAATTAGCTGAACAAGTGAAAGAAGTATTAAATGAAAAACATGATTTCAAAAATACTTATGAACTTGATGAACCAATTGAACAAAAAATCGAAAAAATTGTTAAAAACATCTACGGCGGTAAAAAAGTAACATTTACAAGCAAAGCACAAAAACAATTGAAACAAATTAAAGATAACGGTTGGGATAATTACCCAGTATGTATGGCTAAAACACAATATTCATTCTCAGATGATAAAGATTTATTAGGTGCGCCTGATGATTTCGAAATCACAATCAGAGAATTACAAGCTAAAACAGGTGCTGGCTTTATCGTTGCTTTAACAGGTGCGATTATGACAATGCCTGGCTTACCTAAGAAACCAGCTGCATTAAATATGGACGTTACAGAAGACGGCCATGCGAAAGGTTTATTCTAATTTAAGCTATAACTAAAACAGGCCCTGAAGTGTGAGTATATTACTCATGACTTCAGGGTCTTTTTGTCATTAAATGTGCTTCTATATTATATTTTTCTGCTTTTTCATACGTAGATTCAGAAATCAATCCTTCTACTCTCATACGCCATAGTACATAATGTTGGCGCTGTAAGCCGATTTCGAGTTCATCTTTAGGTTTAAGTGTGCCGTCTGCTTCATAAGGTGTGTAATAATAAGGACTTTGAACTAATCCGACAAGATAAGCCGCTTCCGGCAAATTCACATCACTTGGCGGTTTCCCGAATAAACTAAATGAAGCGGATCCAATACCTGTAATGTTGTCGCCATTATAATCACGTCCAAAAGGAACGATGTTCAAATACGTATATAAGATTTCTTCTTTAGTCATAATCCGTTCAAGTTTGAGTGCCAATACAATTTCATTTGCTTTACGGTTATAGGTCTTATCATTATTCAACACCTGATTCTTAATCACTTGTTGGGTAATGGTACTGCCGCCTGAAGAGACCTCTGTTTCAAATATATCTTGATAAATAGCTCTCAGTAATGCCTTAGGTAAGATTCCATCATGTTTATAATACAGTGAATCTTCAGAAGCTATTAAAGCTTTAGGTATTAAAGCATTCACGCTTTTCGGTCCAACTAACAATGGGTTTTGTGATTCATCATATTGTGATAAGAAATCCTTTTTAGCATAATTGACTTGTTCATCACCAGGTACATTCAGTACTGCCTCACGTAATTCTGTATCTGTAATATTTTCTGACTGCGCTGTCATACTCATAAAGAAACCGACTAATAAACCGGTTGCTAAACTCAAAGTCAGCAAAATAATAATGAACAGCCAAACAAAAGAATATTTAATCCGCTTATACCATTGTTCAAAGATACGAAGCGGGGTAGAAGCTAAGGGTGCATTAAGTTTGAATGGTTTCATGTTTCGCCTCCGTTAATTAAACATAGTATAGCATAATTGAATTCAAGTTGACTTTTAAAAAACAGTTGATTATAATGAATACAAATTAATATGTTTTGGATAAGGAAAAGTAACTCATTTGATTGTTTTCAGAGAACTGGTGGATGCTGCGAACCAGTAACAACAAATCAGTGAATACACCTGTTGCCTTAATAAAAAGTATCCAACGTTTGACTTAATGAACGTATCATTAATGAAAGTAACCTTTTTAAGTATGGTGGTACCGTGCAATAGATGCGCCCTTACAGAATTTTTCTGTAAGGGTTTTTTATTTTCCAAATTTCTAAAACACAGCAAACACAAAATATGAGGAGGAATATGATATGACAAATGAATTATTACAAGATTTAGAGTGGCGTGGCCTAGTTTATCAACAAACAGATGCTGAAGGTTTAAAAGCATTATTAGATAAAGAGCAAGTGACATTATACTGTGGTGTGGACCCAACTGCTGACAGTATGCATATCGGTCATTTATTACCATTATTAACTTTACGTCGTTTCCAAGAATACGGTCATAAACCTATTGTATTAATCGGCGGCGGTACAGGTATGATTGGAGACCCATCAGGCAGAACGGACGAACGTGTTTTACAAACAGAATCACAAGTTGAAGATAACGTACGTGGTATCGGTGCACAAATGGATAAAATCTTTAATTTCTCTGGTGAAGGTGCAGCACAACTTGTTAACAATAAAGATTGGTTAAGCCAAATTTCATTAATTGATTTCTTACGTGATTACGGTAAACATGTAGGCGTGAATTACATGTTAGGTAAAGACTCAGTACAATCACGTTTAGAAAAAGGTATTTCTTACACTGAATTCACATACATGATTTTACAAGCAATTGATTTCGGTCATTTAAACCGTGAATTTAACTGTAAAGTTCAAATCGGCGGCTCTGACCAATGGGGTAATATCACAAGTGGTATCGAATTAATGCGCCGTATGTACGGTCAAACAGAAGCGTTTGGTTTCACAATTCCATTAGTTACAAAAGCAGATGGTAAGAAATTCGGTAAATCCGAATCAGGTACAGTTTGGTTAGATGCTGAAAAAACAAGCCCATACGAACTTTACCAATTCTGGATCAATACATCTGACGAAGATGTTATCAAGTTCTTAAAATACTTTACGTTCTTAGATAAAGCAGAAATTGAACAATTAGAAGCATCTAAAAATGAAGCACCTCATAAACGTGAAGCGCAAAAAGCACTTGCTGAAAATGTTGTAAGCTTTATTCATGGTCAAGCTGCCTTAGATGATGCGATTCGTATTTCAGAAGCATTATTCAGCGGTAATTTAAAAGCTTTAAGCAGTCAAGAATTACGTGAAGGCTTTAAAGATGTACCACAAGCTGCAGTCGACCATGATACAACAAATATTGTTGATTTCATTGTAGAAGCGGGTATTTCTTCTTCTAAACGCCAAGCACGTGAAGATGTATCAAACGGTGCGATTTACATTAATGGTGAACGTCAACAAGATTTAAAATATGAAATTACTGACGAAGATAAAATTGATAATGAATTTACAATAGTACGTCGCGGTAAAAAGAAATACTTCATGGTGAAATACCAATAATATTATTATTTCAGAAATGTATATAAACAAATAAAACGCTTGAAGAGGAATGTCTGCTTCAAGCGTTTTAATATGTGTTCAAACGATTATTTTTTACCTAGACGTACATCTAGATCTTGTTTCTTGCCATCACGGATAACTTTAACTTTCAATGTATCGTCCGGCTTTTTATTTTCATATAAGTAAGATCTTAAATCACTATCATCTTTAATTGCTTTACCATCTGCTTCGATGATAATGTCTCCTTCTTTAAGTTCGCTGCTGCCTGAAGCTTTCGCCACATAGACACCATCATTACGATCAGTATCTAATTCACGTTTATAACGTTCAGGAATGTCGCTCATGTTGATTGTACCGATACCAATAGAAGGGCGTTCGACTTTACCATGTTTTACAAGTTGTTCGATTGTAATTTTCACTTCATTACTTGGAATCGCAAATCCGATACCTTCAACTTGTGCCATAGAAATTTTCATAGAGTTGATGCCGACAAGATCGCCATCTAAATTGACTAAAGCACCGCCTGAGTTACCAGGGTTGATTGCTGCATCGGTTTGTAGCACTGACACTTTATTATTACCGGCAGATGTTTGTGTTTCAATCGTACGTTCATTTGCAGAAATGATACCTGATGTCACAGTATTCGCAAATTCTAATCCTAATGGGTTACCAATCGCAAAAACGCTGTCTCCTGTTTTAACTTTTGATGAGTTTGCGAATTGGATAGCTTTAGTGCCCGGTGCATTTTCGATTTTTAATACCGCGATATCAGTTAATGCATCTTTGCCGACTAATTTAGCATCGACTTTTTTTGTATCATGTAATTGAACTTTGATTTCACTTGCACCATCCACCACATGATTGTTAGTAACGATATACGCACTGTCACCGGATTTTTGATAAATTACACCAGAACCGATACCCGCTTCTTGTGATTTACCAGCAGAGCCATTGAAGAAATCTTCTAAGCTTTGTGCTTTCTGCATATTGATTACACCAACAATAGAAGGTGAGACATCATTGATCATTTGATTAACAGATTTATACTTTGAACTTTTACCGTCTAAGACATTACCGCCTTTACTATTTGAGGCTTCTTGTACAGTCGCACCGTCATTTGATGAATTCATCAATTTTGTGGCACCGAAGACAATTAAAGCGCCGACGATTCCCGAAAGCAAAGCGATGAGAATCACACGTAACCATGGGAACGAACGCTTAGGCGGTTGATAATTTTCGTTATAGTATTCAGTCATTGAATTCCTCCCAATATGTTTCTTTTTATTATTATCATATGTTTAGTACATAATTTCTACTATTTTGCTATGACAAACTTTATAAGATGATGACAGAATCAATAGAAGCTTGAAATAGGCTTGTTGCCAAGGGGCGGAAGTGATAGAATTTGTATAGTTAAATAAACAATTTAGTAGGTGACAGAATGTATAAATTTATCAGCAGTATTTTATATTGGATTATTGTCAAACTAAGTAAATCGCTTAAAGTTTATGGACGAGAAAATGTACCGCAACTAAATCGTTATGTGGTCACTTGCAACCATGAAAGTTATAACGAAGTGATTATGCTTGGTATGGCGCTTTACCCAAATCAAATCCATTATATGGCTAAGAAAGAGTTATTTTATAACCCGGCTTTCGGCAACTTCTTAAAATCATTAAATGCTTTTCCAGTGGATCGTGAAAATCCGGGACCAAGTACTATTAAAACACCTGTGAATTTATTGAAGAAAAATAAAACAATCGGTATGTTCCCAGCAGGACATCGTACTTCTGAAGAAACACCATTAAAACGTGGTGCAGCTACGATTGCTATGATGGCAAAAGTACCTATTGTACCTGCAGCTTATGAAGGTCCAGATAAAATTATTGGTCTAGTAACAGGCAAAGCTAAAATTATTTTCGGTGAACCGATTGATACGAACGCTTTACCAGACCATTTAAAAAAACGTCATGAAAAAGTGGACTATATTACACAAGAATTAACTAAACGTACAAGAGCCTTACAACAAGAATTAAAACAGTTACCTAAATAATAACATGACATCAAAGTCAGATGATGGTAGAGAACGCAGCTCCTTCACCGCATCTGACTTTATTTTTATGTGTTTTCAATCATTTTATATAGAGAGAGAAGGATGAACAATGTATAACTTTTTACAACGTCTTGGACGCTCATTAATGCTTCCCGTTGCCGTCTTACCAGCAGCAGCCATTATTATTGGTATCGGAAATTTATTAAAGGCATTAGAGGTTACACCGACTTTAGCTGAATTTATTTTCCAAAGCGGTATCGCAGTTTTAGAACAACTCGGCTTACTTTTCGCGATTGGTGTGGCATTAGGTATGGCCAAAAAGAACGATGGTTCTGTGGCACTTGCGGCAGTTGTTGGTTACTTTGTTGTGACGTCAGTATTAAAAACAGAAACTTTAGCAAAAATTTTAAGTGTAAAAGAAGATAGCTTAAACATCGGTTTTACCGCTATGAATAACCAAAACGTATTTATCGGCTTAATTATCGGTTTAATTGCGGCATTTTGTTACAACAAATTCAGTGGGACCGAATTACCGACTGCTTTGTCATTCTTTAGTGGTAAGCGTTTAGTACCTATTATGACAGCATTCTTATCGGTTATTTTGACGATTATTTTATTATTTGTATGGCCATTCGTGTATAGTGGTATTATTTCATTTGGTAAATGGATTATGGATTTCGGTGCATTCGGTGCATTCCTGTACGGATTTTTCAACCGTTTATTAATTCCAACTGGATTACACCACGCATTAAATTCAGTATTCTGGTTTGATTTAGCAGGTATTAATGATATTGCGAAATTCCAAACAGGAGAAGGTGCGGTTAAAGGTATCACAGGCAGATATATGGCTGGATTCTTCCCAGTGATGATGTTTGGTGTGCCAGCAGCTGCTCTTGCTATGTATCAAACAGCAGATTCTAAACAAAAGAAACGTGTTGCTGGTTTAATGCTCGCTGGTTCGATTTCAGCCTTCTTTGTAGGCGTAACTGAACCGATCGAATTCGCATTTATGTTTGCAGCTCCAGTATTATTTGTAATTCATGCATTGTTAACAGGTTTATCTTTATTCATCGCTGCACTTTTCCATTGGACTGCAGGTTTCTCATTTAGTGCAGGACTGATTGACTTCTTATTATCATTAATCAATCCAGTTTCTAATCATCCATGGATGTTGATGGTACAGGGTGTTGTCTTCTTTGTAATTTATTATGTAGTGTTCAGAGTGGCTATTTCAGTCTTTAATTTAAATACTCCTGGTCGTGGAGATGAAAAGATTGCTGACCCTGTGGATGAAGAAGGTGTATCAAGTGAGTCAGGCAAAGGTGGCAAATATAGCGTAATGTCTACACAAATTATTTCTGGATTAGGTGGTAAAGAAAATATTACTTCACTAACGAACTGTGCTACACGTTTACGTTTAGAAGTGGCAAATATCGATCAAATCGATAAAGCGCAAATTAAACAATCCGGTGCTGCGGGTGTAACAACAAGCGGACAACATAATGTTCAAGTCATTATCGGAACACAAGTACAACAAGTCGCAGATGAAGTAGAAAGACAATTAGAATCAGAATAAAGTCATAAGAACGGAGACGCTTTAAGAAGAGTTGTCTCCGTTCTATTGCTTATTTATGTATAACTTTGTATAATATTAATTATTCTGAATTTTCCGAAGTAGGTGGAGAAATGAAAGCAGTATTATTTGATGTTGATGGTGTATTTTTAAGTGAAGAAAGATGTTTTGATGTTTCAGCATTAACGGTATACGAAATGCTGATGAGTCAGCACTTTTTAAAATTAATGCCGACTGTGACATTTAATTCTATTAATGACAGCGAAATCAACTTGATTCGCCAAGTTGTTTTTGATCAAGATAACATTTTAAATGCGATGAAATCTCGTGGTTTGAATTCCAACTGGGATATGTTGTTTATTGTGTTATCCATTCATTTGATAGATTTACTCAAAACGTTATCGAAAGAGGACAGGGAAGCCTTTTTAACAGCACATCCTTTTACAGATGTGACCATTCAAGAAGTAGGAGACTTGGTCGGTCGTCAACAAGTCGACTTTATGAAGCCACTTCACTTTATCGAAAACGCAGAATCAGGTAAAACAAAAATTTACCGTGATTTACGCAACTATGCGGCAGAACAACTTGATACAAAACATACTGAGTTATTTGAAATCCGCAGTCCCTTATGGGAAATTGCACAAGAAGTATTCCAAGAATGGTATTTGGGTCATCGTTTATATCGAAAAGTTGAAGAAAAAATACCGAGAAGCGATTTTAAAACAGGTTATATTTATCATGAAGAAGAATTGGCTGAAGCGGATCAACTCAAAACTTTATTAAGTGACTTAAAAGCAGCTGGCTATACGCTCGCAGTTGCGACAGGTCGACCAAGAACGGAAACGTTAGTGCCATTTGAAGATAAAGGCTTTTTAAAATACTTTGATGAGTCACACATTGTATCAGCGAGTGAAGTGTTAAAGGCAGAAGAAATGTTCCCTGAACTTAAACCATTAGGTAAACCGAACCCGTTTTGTTATGTTGCCGCATATAACGGTAACAATGAAGCGGATTATCAAAATTACGCCGAACAACAAGAACAGGTATTTGCTGGAGAAGAGATATACATAGTCGGTGACTCTCTTGCAGATTTATTCAGTGCACAAAAGACAGGTGCAACGTTTATCGGTACTTTAACCGGTTTAAAAGGTAAAAAAGCAAAAGAAGAATTAGAATCATATCACGCAGATTATATTGTGGATAATGTATTAGATATTCGTTCAATTTTATTGTAATGAAAAACCGGCAAACTTGGATATTATTTCCAGTTTGCCGGTATTTTTGTGATTATTATTTATTTAAGTCTACAAATTGAATAGATTCAAATCCATCGATTTGATGTAATGCAGCGATAACTTCGTCAGAAACAGGCATATCGACTGAGATAATCATCATCGCATTACCGCCTTGTGTAGTACGTCCTAAGTGCATAGAAGCGATGTTGATATCATATTCACCTAAAATTTGTCCTGTGCGTCCTACGATACCTGGACGGTCTTGGTGATGAATGACTAATTGATATTTTTCTGGTTTGAAATCAACAGGGTAGTCATTGATTTGAACGATACGTGGACCATAGCCGTTTAAGACAGTGGCACCGACTGTTACTTTACGATCACGGTTAATCATTGTTAATTCAATATAGTTGTTGAATGAACGTGATTTCGCATCTTTTTCCACATTATAAACAACGTTTTGTTCATTTAATAAGAAGAGGGCATTAACCAAGTTTACACGTTCAGCTAGATCTTGAGATAAAATTCCTTTAGCAATCGTACGTGTTAAAATATTTGTATCTTCTTTAACTAATTCACCGCTGAATTTAATTTTCAATTCACGTGGTGCTTTACCTAATAATTGGATACATACTTTGCCGACCATATCACATAAGTTCAAGTATTCTTGTAACTCATTATCTTCTTCGCCAAAAATCATTTTTGGTGCATTGACCGCATGTCGGACATTACCTGTGTGGAAGAATTCTTCTATTTCATTTGAAACAGAGACGGCCACTTTTTCTTGAGCTTCAACTGTTGAAGCACCTAAGTGCGGTGTTACAACAATTTTATCATGCTTAGTTAAAGGTGAATCAGTTGCAGGTTCATGTTCAAATACGTCAATAGCAGCACGTGCAATTAAACCTTTATCTAAAGCATCAACTAAAGCTTGTTCATCAATAATACCGCCACGTGCAACGTTGATGATTTGTAAATTTGGTTTTGCTTGAGCAAAGAAATCAGCATTGATTAAACCTTTCGTTTTAGGTGTCAGTGGGGTATGGACTGTTACAAAATCAGCACGTTGTGCAATTTCATCAACTGAGGCACGCTCGATATCTAGTTCTTTTGCTTTTTCAGCAGTTAAGTAAGGATCAAATGCGATAATTTTCATACCAAAACTTTTCGCACGTTTAGCGACACCTAGACCAATACGTCCTGTACCGATGATACCAAGTGTTTTATGATACAACTCTGTACCCTTAAATTGAGAACGATTCCATTTACCTTCTTTTAATGATTGGTTGGCTTCAGGTATTTGACGCGCCATCGCAAGTATCATTGCCATTGAATGTTCTGTTGCTGAAATGGTATTACCATCAGGGGCATTAATCACTAATACACCATGCTTTGTAGCTGCATCTCTATCAATATTATCGACACCGACACCTGCACGTGCAATGATTTTTAAATTTTCAGCAGCTTCAATGACTTCAGGTGTTACCTGTGTCTGGCTTCGTATGATTAAACCGTCATATGCTTTAATTTTTTCTATTAGTTCATCAGGAGAAAGTCCTGTATCAATATCTACTTCGAAATCTGGATCGTCTAATAAAGTTTGTAAACCATCTTTAGCGATGGGATCTGATACTAAAATTTTATACATAAGCTTTTACCACCTCTAAATATGCTGTAGTACCTTTGCCGATATATGTTTGATGACGTATTTCTGAAAGTACAATTTCTAATGCGCTGATGCATTGTAAAATGTCGGCAGTATCGATTTGACCTAAATGACCAATACGTAGAATTTGACCTTTTAATTTACCTTGACCGCCAGCAATTGTGATATTGAAACGGTCTAGCAATTCATTTTTAATCGTTGAGACTTCGCTTGGAGAATTTGGCACAAATGCGGTTACAGTTGGTGAAGCAAATTCATCTTTAACAAGTAATGGCAAGTCTAAAGCTTTTAATGCAGCTCTTAAACCATCTCTGATGACGTTATGGCGTTCTATTACGTTTTTAAAGCCTTGTTCTTCAATCCAATCTGCATAGGCAGCGACACCTTTATACAGACTCACATTCGGTGTAAATGGTGTTGAATTTTTTTCAGCAGAAGCAATATATTTATTGAAGTCTAAATAAAAACGAGGTGTTTTAACTTCTGCAAAACGTGCTTTAGCACGATCAGAATAAGCCGCAAATGCCAAGCCTGGTGGTAACATGATTGCTTTTTGACTTCCTGACACTAAGACATCAATGTAGTCACGTTTTAAGTTGACATCTACAGCCCCGACACAGCTTACACCGTCTACTACAAAGTATGTTTCTGGGAAGTTTTTGTGAATCGCTTTACCCAATTCATGAATAGGGTGAAGGACAGAAGTCGATGTTTCACAATATTGACTGTAAACGGCAGTTACAGGTTCTGGTAATGCTTTTAGATATTGAATAAATGCCTCAACGTCTACTGCTGCTCCCCAAGCTACTTCAAAGACATGTACATTTTTAAAATATGTTTGAGCGATTTGTTTATAACGATTACCAAAGGCACCAGAAACAATTACAGCCACATGGTCATTCGGATTTAACAGATTAACCATACTTGCTTCTAAAGCGCTTGTCCCACTGGAAGTAAAGATTAAAACGTCGTTTTCAGCCCCGAATACAGGTTTTAACCCTTTATATGCTTTTTCTGCAATTGCTTCAAATTCTTTTGTGCGATGACCAATCATCGGTTCTTGAATGACACGTTGAATGCGTTCAGGAATCGGAGTTGGTCCAGGTGTCAATAACAATGGATGATGATACATATAGATTTCCCCCTAATGTAAGATTCATTAATCTTACCAAATATTCTGAAAATAATAAAGGCAATTTAAGTATACTTTTACTTAAAATTGATGATTTTATATTAAACTGATATTGTAAGCGTTTTAATATAAAATAACAAGCAACCCAACCAAAGTTGGGTCACTGTTATAGAATGACTGCATCGATTTCAATCTCAACATTACCTCTGATTGAATTAGATATCATGCAGTTATTGTCAGCAATTTTTAAAAGTTTATCTAATCTTTTTTCGAGTGCTTCTTTTTGATCAGCATCAACAGTAATTTTAGGATGATGCGTAATTTTCTCCATTTTGAATTTACCGTTATTGAGAGAAGCGGTCCCGACTGAAGATTGGTTAATAGAAATATCAGTGAAATGCGCACGTTCTAGAGTTGCTGCTAATGAAATGATATAACAAGAAGAGGCAGCAGCAATTAATATTTCATCTGGATTTGTACCTTCGCCAACACCTCCAAGCGAGCTTGGAATAGAAATAGACTCGTTTAAAACATCGCCTTTAACAGTGCCAGTTTCATCTCTGCCGCCGCTCCATTGCGTTGTCACAATAAAATCATGTTCTGCCATATCTCTTTGACCTCCGTTTAAATTATGATAGATTGTTTTTACAATCATATTAAAAGGGTGAATAACATGGAAAAAGTCATTCCGAGTGAGGATTTTCAAATTATTGCACATCGTGGATTTTCATTAGACTATCCAGAAAATACGTTACTGGCTTATAAAGCAGCATTGAACGCTTCAGTAGATATGCTAGAAATTGATGTGCATTTAACTAAAGATCATCAACTCGTTGTTATCCATGATGATAAAATAGATCGAACTTCTAATGGAAGTGGGTATGTTAAAGATTATACGCGAGATGAATTAAAAAGCTATGATTTCGGTTCATGGAAAGATGCGACATTTATAGGCGCAAAGATTATGACATTTAAAGAAGTCGCAAAGTTAGTTGAACCACATGATACGACTTTACTGATTGAGATTAAGAAGCCAAGTAAATATCCAAATATAGAAGAACAATTATTAAAAGAAATAGAAGATGCCCATTTAGATGCAGATAAGGTCATTATCCAATCATTTGATGAAAGAAGTATAGAGAAAATTTCTAAACTTACACGAAAGTATTCTCTTGGTGTGTTGTTAAGTAAGAAAAAATATTTGTTTAAAATGCCGAATTTTAATAAATTAGCTAAATTTTGTGAGTATGCTAATCCTAATTATGAACTCGTTAACCAAAAGTTTATAGAAAGGGCACACTTGCATCACTTAAAAGTATTGCCTTATACAGTCAATGATATCAATGATATTAGAAAACTAATGATTGATGGGGTAGATGGCATCATTACAGATGGCCCAAATCATTATTTTGAATTAGATTGATTAATTAGAATACCACTTGTATAATTAAATTATCTAATTAACAGAAGGGAAGATAAGAGAAGAACGATTGAGAACTCATATCTGTTTTTCTCGAACAACGATGAAATTTAACCTCAAACCCATCCAAAGACTGGATAAAAAAGAGTTATTAAGCTGGGTAATCATCATTATAGGAGTTACTATCTATAGAGTAGTAAAACGAAAAAAAGCCAAAGCGCATCGTGCATAATAAAAGGATGTCTGATTTTACAGGCATCCTTTATTTTTTATTCATTTTTATGTCTGATATATTGAATCGTTCATTAATCATGTTATAAGCCCAAGGCAGATACTTTGTGAAACCATAAAAGAAACCAAATAACGCAAAAATCGCTTCACCATTATCTTGGGTAATTGATAATAAAATCAAAGTACTAACAAATACATACACGTTAACCACTAAAACGATAAACGCAAAACTTTTTATTACGTTATCTACTTCGTCATTTTTAAAATATTGATACGTCATAATAATAGCTGAAAGTACAAAAGAAATCGCAAGGGATAAAGATAATGCAAAGCCGAAGTTGGCTATAAAAGCATCAATGATCACTTTTAATATTGATTTTTCAAAATAACTTTTATCAAAGTATTCAGTAAAACTTGGTAAGAAGATGAAACCAGAAACAAGATAAACACCAGCTAGTATCATAATCAATCTATTATTTTTCAACCAGTTTTTCACGTTGCACATCTCCTTCTATTTAGTAATTATATTATGACGCAAACAACTGAATAATACTAGCGCTTATAAAGGGAAGGGGAAAATTAACATAAAAAAATACTGCACCTTTTGAAAAGATGCAGTATCGAAATCTCGAAATTATTATTTACCTGAGTAGTACTCAACGATAAGTTGTTCGTTGATTTCAGCTGGTAATTCGCTACGTTCTGGAATACGTACGAAAGTACCTGATAATTTTTCTTCGTCGAATTCTAAGTATTCTGGTACGAAGTTGTTGATTTCAACTGATTCAAGGATGATGTCTAGTTTTTGAGATTTTTCTCTAACTGAGATCACTTGACCTGGTTTTAAAGTGTATGATGGGATATCAACGCGACCACCATCTACTTCGATGTGTCCGTGGTTTACTAATTGACGTGCTTGACGACGTGTACGTGCTAAACCTAAAGCATATACAACTGCGTCTAAACGACGAGCAAGTAAACGCATGAAGTTTTCACCGTGAACACCAGATTGTTTACCAGCGATATCGAATGTGTTACGGAATTGTCTTTCAGTGATTCCGTATAAGTAACGTAATTTTTGTTTTTCACGTAATTGAATCGCATATTCTGATAATTTTTTTCTTTGGTTTGGACCATGTTGACCTGGTGCGTAAGGGCGTTTTTCTAACTCTTTACCAGTACCGCTTAAAGAGATACCTAAACGACGAGATTTTTTCCAGTTTGAACCTGTAAATCGAGCCATGTTAAGACTCCTCCTTTTGTTTTTTGTAGTTGTTATGAAAAAACAAAGAAGAGTATTGTATGCTTAATAGGATATATTGTTTTGTGTGTCCTCGCCTCATAGCTCCGGTTACACGGCACGTCCGCGTTGGGAACAACATAGAGCCTATTAATATACAATTGCTACTTTCGTTATTTCACACAAAGAGTATTGTACCATTATGACGAATAAAGTCAAGGGTTTATCTATATTTCCATGCAAAACAATTATTTCACTGTTCGTGCAATTTGTTCTTCGAGAATTTTCATTAATGAGACTAGGCCTTCTTCATCAGTTTGAGTAAAGCGTCCTGTGATCGGTGCATCAATATCTAATAAGCCGATGACTTCACCATCACGATGCAATGGAATGACAATTTCTGATCGGCTACGTGCATCACATGCGATGTGACCAGGGAATTGGTGAACATCTTCTACACGTTGAACGATATCTTTTTCAACAGATGTTCCGCAAACACCACTGCCGACTTGAATAGGTGTACAAGCAGGTCTGCCTTGGAAGGGCCCTAAAATGAGTTGTCCTGCTTCCATTAAATAAAAACCAATCCAATTAATATTATCTAAGTTTTCGTTTAAAAGGGCAGAAGTGTTACTTAGCAAAGTGATTAAATATTTTTCATCTGCATTTAAACCTTTCATTTGTTGTGCAATTGATTGGTAGTTTGTCGTCGTTTGTTTCATAAATAATGACCTCTTTTCTGTCTAGCATTTTCCATATTATAATATGGACTTCTATAAGACTTCAATTTAAGGTGCTTAATCAGCAATTTGTATAAAGAAAATTAATATTTTATTTTAATGAGGCAAGAAATTACGCTATAATGAGAAGTGATTAAATAGGAGGAGAAAACAATGGCACTGTATATCATCTTAGCAATTATAATTATTGCACTTATAATTGTCGGTATCATGTTCTATCTCCGTTCTTCAAAACGTCAAGTGGTCGAAAAAACCGAAGAGCGCAAGATAGAGGTTGAGAAACTAACATTAGACGATCGTCTGAGAGAGTTGGACGATTTAACCCTTGAGGGTGAAACACAACTAGAATATGACCGCTTAAAGCGCGAATCATTAAAAAATACTAATGATAATTTAAGTCCGGTTGAAGAGAAAATTCATAATGCGGAAGAAAACTTTGATAAATTCAAATTTGCTGCAGCACAAGCTGAGTTAGACGATGCAAACGCATTAATGGATCGTTATGAAAGTCAACATGCAAAATTAACTGAAGAAGTTGAAAACATTTTAGCTTTGCATAAAGAAAGTGACCGCTTATTTGAAGAAAGCAAAGTTGCATACCGTGAAATGAAACGTGATGTTTTAGCAAACCGTCATCAATTCGGTGAAGCGGCAGCACCATTAGAAAAAGAAATTGAGTTGTTCGAACCAGAGCTTGTTAAGTATACTGAGTTAAAAGAAGAGGGGAACTACAAACAAGCTTATGAGCATATTAAAACGCTCAATGAAGACATCAATTACTTACAAAAAGATATGCAAGAAATTCCGGAATTAATCCGAGAAGCGCAAAAAGAACTTCCAGGTCAATTCCAAGACTTGAAATATGGTTGCAGAGACTTGAAAGTTGAAGGCTATGATTTAGATCATGTTAAAGTCGACAGTAACTTACAATCAATGAAAACAGAGTTGAGCTTTGTTGAGCCGATGATCAGTCGTTTAGAACTTGAAGAAGCAAACGACAAATTAAACGCTATCAATGATCAACTTGATGAAATGTATGATTTAATCGAGCATGAAGTGAAATCAAAAAATAAAGTAGATGAAACGAAAGAAGTTATCACAAATGACTTGTTCCGTGCGAAAGATACAAATTATACATTACAAACGGAAATTGAATATGTACGTGAAAATTACTATATCAATGAGACAGACATTCAAAATGTACGTCAATTTGAAAATGAAATTCAAAACTTGATTTCAGTTTATGATGAAATTTTAAGAGAAATGTCAAAATCGACAGTACGTTATAGTGAAGTTCAAGACAACTTAGCGTATATCGAAGATCACGTTAAAGTGATTAATGAAAAACAAGAAAAACTTCAAAATCATTTAATTCAATTACGTGAAGATGAAGCTGAAGCAGAAGATAACTTGTTACGTGTGCAAAGTAAGAAAGAAGAAATTTATCGTAAGTTATTAGCTTCTAACTTAACAAGTGTTCCAGAACGCTTCATTATTATGAAAAACGAAATTGACCATGAAGTGCGTGAAATCAACAGTCAGTTTGATGAACGTCCAATCCATGTGAAGCATTTGAAAGATAAAGTTACAAAAGTTGTCTTACAAATGAATAATTTCGAAAATGAAGCAATGGATGTTTTAGTCAATGCAGTTCTTGCTGAAAAATTAATCCAGTATGGTAACCGTTATCGTAAAGATGACAGCAGCATTGATAAGAGCTTGAATGAAGCAGAACGTCTATTTAAAAATAATAGATACAAACGTGCGATTGAAATTGCAGAACAAGCTTTAGATTCAGTAGATCCAGGGATCTCACAACGTATTGAAGATGAAGTTGTTTCACAAAGTCAAATTTAGTACTTTATACAAGAAGGCGAGAGCAGTATTTTGTTCTCGCCTTCTTTTTGCTTATTGAGAATTCATTGATTTGTGGTAAAATATTAAAATTGGAACAAAAGACTCAAAAAGATAGAATTCATTAAGTGGAAGTGACGAAAAGTGATTTATTTAGATAATGCAGCGACTACAAAACCTGCACAAGATGTGTTAGACACCTTTGTTAAAGTCAACCAAGATTTATATTTTAATCCGAATAGTCCACACCAAGCAGGTTTGCAAGCTGAACAATTGTTGAAACAAGCAAAGCTACAAATCAACCAAATTCTGAACTTAGAAGATAGATACGATATTATTTTTACAAGTGGTGCGACAGAATCCAATAATATGGCATTAAAAGGTGCTGCTTATAACCGAAAACCTTATGCTGATGAAATTATTGTTTCTGTTTTAGAACATCCATCAGTGTTAGAAGTGATGCGTCACTTAGAAGAAGAAGGGTTTAAATTACGTTATGTGAATGTGACAAAAGCAGGCACCATTGATTTAGAACACTTAAAATCATTGATGAATCCGAATGTTGGTCTTGTCACATGTATGCACGTTAATAATATTACTGGCCAAATTCAACCGATTGAAGCGATTGCTGAAATACTTGAAGCGTATCCAAAAGCACATTTTCATGTGGATGCTGTGCAAGCTATCGGAAAAACTCCTTTACACTTTAATGGTGTAGACAGTGTTAGTTTTAGCGGTCATAAGTTTAATGGCTTAAAAGGACAGGGATTATTATTAGTACGTAATATTCATAACCTTGAACCTGTGATTCATGGCGGTGGCCAAGAATATGGTTTAAGAAGCGGAACAGTTAATTTACCGGTAGATATTGCGATTGTTAAAGCATTGAAACATGCTGTAAGCGAACAAGAACAACTGAATTCAAGATTGACTGAATGGAATGAAGACTTACGAAACTTCTTTAAAGCGTATCCAGGGGTACATGTGAATTCACCACATCAAAGTGCATCACATATTCTAAATGTTGGCTTTGATGGCGTGAAAGGGGAAGTATTAGTCAATGCTTTCTCAAAACAAGGTATCATGTTATCTACAACAAGTGCATGTTCATCAAAACATAGTCGTTTAAATGAAGTGTTACTAGCGATGGGGATCAGTGAATCAAGAATTGAAGGCAGTATTCGTATTTCTATGGGTGCAATAACGACTGAATCAGACATTGAAGGATTTAAAGAAGCGTTTAAAATTGTTTATGAAGAAATGAAGGAGTTGTTAAAGAAATGATCTATGATCATATTTTAGTGCGTTATGGTGAACTAACGCTTAAAGGTGCGAACCGAAAAATGTTTGTGAACCGTTTACGTTCAAATGTCAAACAGGCTTTAATGCCGCTTCAAGGCTACCATGTTAAAGCAAACCGAGACAGAATGTATATTGAAGTCACACCTGAAGCGGATATCGAAGAAATTATGCGTCGTATTAGCCAAGTATTTGGTGTGAAGTCCATCAGTCCTGTGATGAAGCTTGAAAAAGATTTAGAAGTAGTGAAAAAACAAGCAAGTGAATTTGCGAAAGCCTATGCAGACGGTGATTCATTCAAAATTGATGTAAAACGTGCGGACAAGCAGTTTCCATATGATACGTATCAATTACAACGTATGCTTGGCGGGGCAGTGTTAGAAAACAATGAACAAGTCCATGTAAATGTTAAACAACCAGATCATGTCATTAAAACAGAAGTACGCTTAGATGCAATTTATATTTATGACCGTGTGATTGATGGCGTTGGCGGATTACCAGTTGGTACAGGTGGTAAAACATTATTAATGTTGTCAGGCGGTATTGATTCACCAGTAGCAGGTATGGAAATCATGCGTCGTGGTGTAACAGTAGAAGCCATTCATTTCCATAGTCCGCCATTTACAAGTGAAAAAGCTAAAGAAAAAGTCATTGAACTAACGCGTATCTTAGCTGAACGTGTAGGGCCGATCAAATTGCACATCGTTCCATTTACAGAAGTTCAAAAACAAATTCATAAAGTAGTCCATGAACGCTATACTATGACATCTACAAGAAGAATGATGATGCGCATTGCTGATAAAGTAGTACATCAAATTGGCGCAGATGCGATTGTTAATGGTGAAAACTTAGGACAAGTTGCCAGCCAAACACTTAAAAGTATGTATGCGATTAACCATGTTACTTCAACGCCAGTCTTACGTCCATTATTAACTTTAGATAAAGAAGAAATTGTCATTAAAGCAAAACAATATGGTACGTTTGAAACTTCAATTCAACCATTTGAAGATTGCTGTACAATTTTCACTCCTAAAAACCCAGTTACAGAACCTGATTTTGAAAAAGTAGAACGCTATGAAAGCGTATTTGACTTTAGTGAAATGATTGATCGTGCTGTAGAAGGTATTGAAACTATTGAAGTCACTAAAAACTATCAAAGTCAAAAAGACAAAACAACAGAAGCGTTAATGGAAGATTTATTCTAAGTAATATGTGAGTAAAAAGGGGTAAACATCGTGGAATGGGATTTGACACTGATATTAATCATAATTGTATTTGGATTTTTAGCTGCGTTTATTGATGCAGTAGTTGGTGGCGGTGGTTTAATATCTACACCGGCTCTACTCGCCATAGGTCTCCCGCCAGCAACTGCACTTGGAACAAATAAACTAGCAAGTTCATTTGGTTCTTTAACCAGTGCGATTAAGTTTATACGTTCCGGCAAGGTCGATTTGAAAATTGTAGGCAAGCTCTTCCCATTTGTCTTTTTAGCGGCAGTGGGCGGTGCGAGCTTGGCTTCCTTTTTACCAGCTTCAGTCTTAAAGCCGCTTGTCATAATCATCTTAACGATTGTGATGATTTATACACTCGTGCGTAAAGATTGGGGCAGTATACGAACATATCAAAAGCTTTCAACTAAAAAAGCGATTCTCTTTACAAGTGTATTATTACTCATCGGTTTTTATGACGGCTTTTTAGGTGGAGGCACAGGCTCGTTCATGTTGTTCACTTTACTGATAGTCGGATTTGATTTCTTAAGTGCTGCTGGTAACGCGAAAGTCCTTAATTTCGCTTCAAATATCGGTGCATTATTGCTATTTATGTTGCTAGGCAAAGTCGATTACGGGATCGGTTTGATTATGGCCTTCAGTATGATTGTCGGTTCCTATGCAGGTGCGCAATTTGCACTGAGACAAGGTGTCGGTTATGTCAGAGTATTGTTTGTCATCGTAACGAGTGCATTAATTCTTAAAAATATCTATGATTATATGCAGCAATGGTTTAATTAAAGTAAATTGCGTCTTAAACTGTACGTAGTTTACTTTTTGTTTATGACGATAAATCTTTCAATTCAAGGCATCTTCTACATGAAAAATAGTAAATAGTTCATTCAATCGAAGGATAAATATTGGAGTTGACGTGTTGATATCGGTATAATGGGGTAAAGAAAAAGTACTAACAAAATCTCAGGAGGTTGTTTATTAATATGGTACAAATTACATTCGGCGGAGATCCCGTTTCATTAGTAGGTAATGCAGTAGAAGAAGGGCAAGAAGCACCAGACTTCACAGTAGTAAACAATGATTTAGAAGAAGTTACACTTGCAGATTACGAAGGCAAGAAAAAACTAATCAGTGCAGTACCATCTATTGATACAGGGGTTTGTGATAAACAAACACGTAAATTCAACGAAGAAGCAGCATCAGAAGAAGGTGGCGTAGTGCTTACTATTTCTGAAGACTTACCGTTCGCTCAAAAAAGATGGTGTGCAGCAAGCGGTTTAGACAATGTTATTTTATTAAGTGACTACCAAAAACATTCATTTGGTAAAAACTTTGGCGTATTAATGGACGACTTACAATTATTAGCGCGTTCAGTATTCGTATTAGATAAAAATAACAAAGTTGTTTATAAAGAAATCGTGAATGAAGGAACAGACTTCCCTGATTTCGAATCTGCATTAAAAGCATATAGAGAATTAGACTAAAGTAAAGCAAGTATTTAAAGTAATTTTAAGTTAATAAATTTAGACCAGACTGCTCATAATTAGTGTAAGGATTTTAGATTCATTGATTATGAGCAGTCTTTTTAGGAAGGATTTTAAAATGGCTGAAGAACAAACAATTATGGAACGTTTGTTTCATGAATTAGATACTAAAACAAAAGAACTCAATAAAGAAAATGGTCAAAGTTTTATTGAGAACTTAGGGCTTGCGATGGAACAGATTTATCGTAATGACCGTGACTTATTAGAACAAGCAACACTAGCAGACCGACGTAAAGCTTTCCAATTTGCATATTTAAGCTTGTTGCAAGAACAAGATATTCAGGCAAATCACCAAATTACTCCTGACTCGATCGGCTTGATTCTTGGATTCTTAGTACAACAGTTTACACAAGATAAAAAAGAACTGAACATTGTTGATTTAACCAGCGGCAGTGGTCATTTAAGTGCAACTGTGCATGAAGTGTTAACAGAGCAGACATTAATGCATCATCTTGTTGAAGTGGATCCAGTGTTATCTCGTGTCAGTGTACATCTAGCGAATTTCTTGGAAATTCCTTTTGATGTTTACCCACAAGATGCGATATTGCCTTTACCGTTTGAAGAAGCGGATGTCGTGATTGGAGATTTGCCTGTAGGTTATTATCCAGTAGATGATCGCAGTCATGAAATGAAATTGGGATTTGAAGAAGGACATAGTTATGCGCATTTCTTATTAATTGAACAAGCAATTGAAGCGTTAAGAGGTGCAGGTTTTGCATTTTTAATTGTGCCTAGCAATATTTTTGAAGGTGAACATGTAAAACAGCTCGAAAAATTCATTGCAACAGATACAGAAATGCAAGCATTCTTGAACTTACCGAAAACTTTGTTCAAAACTGAGCAATCTCGCAAATCAATCCTGATTTTACAGAAAAAAGAACGCGAGGTAACGCATGCTGTTGAAGTGTTGTTGGCCAATATACCAGATTTTAAATCTCCGCAACAGTTTCAAGGATTTTTAAAAGAATTGTCAGAATGGCTGCAACAAAATCATCACAAAAAATAAACTGTAATAATCTTGAAATTGAACTGTATTAATGGTTAAATAGATATGGTAAAAGAAAATGTAAATATTGGAGGCATAGTTTTATGTCAAAATTAGTGTTAGCAATTAACGCAGGTAGTTCATCACTGAAATTCCAACTTATAGAAATGCCTGAAGAAAAATTAATAAGTAAAGGTTTAATTGAGCGTATCGGCCTTAAAGGCTCAAAAATCACAGTAGAATTTAATGGTCAAAAGTATACTGATGAAAAAGAAATCAGCGACCATGTAAAAGCTGTTGATTTAATGTTGGATAGCTTAATTAACCACGGTATTATTCGTGACATCAATGACATTGATGGTACAGGACACCGTGTTGTTCATGGTGGGGAATTATTCCCTGAATCTGCGTTAGTTACAGACGAGGTAGAGAAACAAATTGAATCATTGACAGAATTAGCACCACTTCACAATCCAGCAAACTTAATGGGTATTCGTGCATTCCGAAAATTATTGCCGAATATTCCACATGTTGCAGTGTTTGATACATCATTCCATCAAACAATGCCAGAACAAGCATATTTATACAGCTTGCCATTCCATTACTATAAAGACTATGGCATCCGTAAATATGGTTTCCACGGTACAAGCCATAAATATGTATCACAACGTGCTGCTGAAATTTTAAATCGTCCAATTGAGGAATTACGTATTATTTCTTGTCACATCGGTAACGGTGCTTCTATTGCGGCAATCGATGGCGGCGAATCAGTAGATACTTCAATGGGCTTCACGCCATTAGCAGGTGTTACAATGGGTACACGCTCTGGTGATATTGACCCAGCATTAATTCCATATATTATGGAAAAAACAGGTAAAAACGCTGAAGAAGTGTTAGATATCCTAAATAAAGAATCAGGTTTATTAGGTATCTCAGGTACTTCAAGTGACTTACGTGACTTAGAACAAGATGCGGATGAAGGTAAAACACGTGCACAATTAGCACTAGATGTATTTGCTTCACGTATCCACAAATATATTGGTTCTTATACAGCGAAAATGCACGGTGTAGATGTTATTGTCTTCACTGCAGGTGTCGGAGAAAACTCTGACGAAGTGCGTGGCCGTGTATTAGAAGGTTTAGAATTCATGGGTGTTTATTGGGATCCTAAGAAAAACGAACAAATTCATGGTTCAGAAGGATTTATCAACTACCCACATTCACCAGTTAAAGTATTAGTTATTCCAACAAACGAAGAAGTTATGATTGCACGTGATGCAGTTAAATTCGGTAGTTTATAATTGATAAAATTCATCCAGTTAATAGGGGAGATAACCTTATTAACTGGATTTTTTTGGCTCTCTGTCAAATAGGACTGGTGAGC
>NZ_KV820914.1:0-10430 GCF_001815505.1 Staphylococcus sp. HMSC072B07
GACGCAGACGCAGACGCAGATGCCGATGCTGATGCTGATGCCGACGCAGACGCAGATTCAGATTACCCTGTTGAACCAAATGAACCAGGTAATCCAGATGAACCAGGACACCCTGGCACTCCAGAACAAGGTACTACACAAGGTTCAAATGGTGAACAACCAGCACAAGCTGAAGGTCATGGCGATAAAGAATTACCTGACACAGGTGAAGAGAATAATAATAAAGAAGCTACATTATTCGGTGGCTTATTCGCAGCACTAGGTTCTGCATTATTATTCGGACGCCGTAAGAAAAATAAAGAACAATAATTCTATTTAAATAGTGGGCTGGACTTTGTTCCGGCCCATTTATACATACTGAATGAGAAGGGGTTTGGACATGACAATTAACAACGAGATTGAACAAATTTTATAAAAAGCAGATCAACAGCTATTAGGTAAAGATTATGTGTTTGTTAGTTTAGGTAATCCCAATATGAAAGCTTCTGTAAAATTGATTAAGCAGTCACGTAATCTTAAAAGAGATATTACGAAACAATATGAACAGTTTAAAAAGAAAGCTGGTAAGTATCCTAAGTGGGTTAAAATTGATTTTGTTTATCGTACGAAAGAAGTTGTCTTTGAAGATGTTAAAAGAGATTTAGAAGAGACACGTCGAAACTATATTGATTACGGAATTGCTTATGATAAGAATTGGAATTTAACTTTCATGGCAGAAGAAATTAATATTAATGCCTTTGTCAGACCGACTAAAGATAAAAAGTCTTTCTTCTTATCTGAGGATAATATCAATAACTATTTGAAGAAATATACAAAACATAAACAGTTCTATAGACATCAAGATTATATGGGTAAGCCGATTAAAAAGTTTTATACAAAGGGTTACTTTATTGAAAATCATGAGGTTTATGAATTAGCCGCAGAGGGTCGTGAAAAAGGATTACGTCATGTTGAAGATTTGTCACAAGAAATTGATAAAATGTTGGAAACTTCGACAGATTATCTTGCGAATGAATTACAACCAAGCGGTCAATTTATCTATGGTTATTTTCCACACTTCGATAAGAAAATCAGTTTCTATAATAATTTGAGACATGCTTCTTCAACTTATGCGCTAATGGAAGGATTACATTACTTAAACAAAGATATCACTATAGCTGAAAAAGCGATTGATTACTTAATCGACAATTGCTTATACAAGCAAGGAGAAGTCGCACATATATTTGATGACACTAAAAATATTAATGAAATTAAACTAGGTCAAAATGCGGCATTTGTTTTTGCGATTTGTGAGTATCTAAAAATAAAACCAGGTAACCAGAAGTATTTAGAAGCTGCACAACAAGTGGCAGAAGGTATGGTTTCAATGATTGACAGTGAAACAGCTGAAACTGTACATGTCTTACAATATCCTAGTCTAGAAGTTAAAGAAAAGTTCCGTGTGATTTATTATGATGGTGAAGCTGCGTTAGGATTATTACGACTTTATCAAGTTGATCAGAATGAAAAATGGTTAGAAACAGTACGTCATATGTTTGAACGATTCATTTCACAAAGTTACTGGAAGAACCATGATCATTGGTTAGGTTATTGTACGAATGAATTAATCCAAATTGCGCCTGAAGCGAAATATATAGAATTTGGAATTAGAAATGTTTCTAGTTATTTAGACTACATTAAGAATCGTATTACAACTTTCCCAACATTCATGGAGATGTTGATGGCAACGTATCATATTGTACGTAAAGCCAGAGAAAAAGGTTTTGGGGAAATCGTAAATCGATTGATTAACGTAGATGATTTAATGACAACGATTCATAAACGTGCAGATTATCAGCGTACAGGATACTTCTATCCAGAACTTGCGATGTACTTTAAAAATCCACAACGTATTCTTGGTTCGTTCTTTATCAAACACCATGGTTATCGTGTACGCATTGATGATATCGAACACTATATTTCTGGTTACGTCCAATACCAAAAAGTCTTTAAATAATGACATATAAAACAGGCCATGAACAAAATTACGAGTTCATGGCCTGTTTTATTATGAAAATAATTCATCCACTGTAACTTTAAACTGTTTAGCGATTTTAAAAGCTAAGCTTAAAGAAGGATCATACTTATTATTTTCAATCGCATTAATCGTTTGTCTCGAAACATTGACACTTTTACTTAGTGCTTCTTGAGACATCCCATTTTGTTTGCGATACAATTTTATTTTGTTTTTCATAACTCTCACCCTTTGTAGGTGTATTTTCTCATCACTCTATGTCTATTATGAATACTTTCGTTTAACGATTACATAATTATAAACTAAACTTCCCATTATAATAACTAAAAAGACAGCTTCAGGATATTTCGAGATAAAACTATGTGCACTGACTAAACCAAGCGTACGATTTAGAAAGGCGAATGTAATGAGAAGAATAGTAATGATAAAAGTCTTTGCGAGTACTTCTAAAATAATTTTAGTTTGACGTTCGTCATAATGAGACTCAGTTTGAACATCTACTGCTTCTGAAGGCATATAATTTTTTAAGAAGCCTCTCCAAGCAAATGCGAAAGCAACTAAGGTTACAATAGGGATGATAATTTTAAGTAATATCATGATGTCCCTCCTGAAATGTAAAGTTTATTTGACATTTTTAGAATACTGCTACGCTTAAATAATGTCAAGTATGTTTTACATTTCGTATAAAAAAACAGAGCCGAATGGCCCTGTTTTAAATTCCTAAATGTTCTTTAAATGTGTGTCCTGTATAGTTTTTTCGGTAAAGTCCGCGTTTTTGTAATTCTGGAACAATCAAATTCACAAAATCATCTAAGCTATCCGGCAAGGTAGGAGGCATTAAGTTGAAACCATCTGCCACACCTTCTTTGAACCAATGTTCCATTTCATCCACAATTTCCACAGGTGTTCCAATCAATGTTAAATGACCACCACCTGCATTTAAATATCCCAATAACTCTCGTACAGTGGGGTCTGTATCTCTGATAATCTCAAGGACTGTTTCATAACGACCTACAGGCCCAGTAAATTCAGAGACAGGAGGTAAGTCTGGGACTTTGTCATCTAAATCCCAATTATGACAATCTTGTTGGACAAAGAAACTGAGTTGATTTAGCGCTGTTTCAATCGGTAGTTGATTATCAAGCGCCGCTTTTTTCTCTAAAGCTGCTTCATGGGTTTCTGCGACATAAGTCACCAGACCTGGGAAGACTTTAAGGTTGCGGTCAGTCTGACCGGTACGTTTGATTTCATCATCTAAGCGTTGTCTGAACTGTTTTGCTTGTTTGATATTCCAAGAAACAGAGTAAACTGCATCTGCATATTTAACTGCGAGTGCCACGCCTTGTTTAGATGCGCCAGCCTGCATTGCGACGGGTTTACCTTGTGGACTTGCGGGTGTAGATAAAGGGCCGCGAACTTGGAAGTGTTCTCCTTGATGATTGAAAGGTTCTATTGCTTTTGAATCAATCAGTTGATTGTGTTTACGATCGTGTTTAAAATCATTGGTTTGCCATGACTCGAAGAGATGATTCATGACTTCCGCAAATTCATCTGCTTTTTGGTATCGTGCTGTATGGTCAGGCAGACCTTCCATACTGTGATTTTGTGCTTCAATATCCGTCATAGATGTGACTAAATTCCAACCGACACGACCGCCAGTGATATGGTCCAAACTTAATAGCTGACGTGCAGCCGTATAAGGGTTAGAAAATGTGCTGGAAATCGTTGAGACTAACCCGACATGTTTTGTGACCTGCGAAATTGCAGTTAAATTGACAATAGGGTCAAACCAGAACGCAGGCATCGTGGTGTCATTATTTGCGGGGAAGGATTGGTTATCCGCGAAAAACACCGCGTCAAAATAGCCGCGTTCTGCGATTTGAGCTAAATCTTGATAATACTCGATGGTGCCGATACGTTCGACACTTGAATCAGGCATCAGCCATGCGGCTTGATGATGGCCGCATCCATATAATAAAACGCCAATGTGCAGTTGTTTTTCTTTCTGCGTAGGCATGTTATTCACCTCGTGTTTAATATTGTTACTTAGTTCATTGTTAATCCGCCGTCAACAGTGATGTTTTGGCCTGTAATACCGTCTGCTTGTTCTGAAACAAGATAAGCCACCATGTTTGCGACATCTTGCGGTGTTGTCACCTTACGTAGTGGTGTACTTTGCGCAATCAAGTCAAAGACTTCAGGTGTAGTAACTGAGCTAGCGTCCGTTGTTTTAAGTAATCCGCCTGAAACAACATTCGCATTAATACCATATTGGCCAAGCTCTGCTGCAATGTTACGTGTGAAACCAATTAATGCAGCTTTCGCTGTTGTATATTCATGATAAGGAACAACAGGATTTTGGTATAAATTTGTGCCGATAGATACAACACTGCCACGTTGATTTTCAATAAATTGAGGTACCACACTTTGTACAACGTTGAATGCAGCTTTTAATGTGCCATCGATTTGATTTTGATAATCTGACCAGTCCATATCTTTAAATGATTTTTGTGTTGTCGGATCAAATTTGAAACCGATCAATGCGTTGTTCACTACACCATCAATACGACCGAATGTTTCTGTTCCTTCTTTGACTAAACGTTCTACTGCATCACGGTCAGTAACGTCTGCTTGAATTGCGACAGCACGGTTATTATCAATTTCTTGAGCCAATGCTTCGGCAGCTTCCTTACTTTGGTTGTAGTTAATAATAACGTTAAAACCTTGTTCGCCTAATGTACGGCTGATTACAGCACCTAAGCCACGTCCGCCGCCTGTTACTAAAATTGTTCTTGCCATTTAAATCGCCCCTTTAGTTAAATTAAGACATAAAAAAACACACAACCTATCTAGAGCTGTGCGTATCAGAGCGAGTTGAAAGTATAGACTCAGACATTCTTAGCCATACTTTCTTAGTTATGTACTCACACTTTCCTACGCTAGTTTCAGCTAGATCAGGTTCAAAGGGTCTGAAGCCATGCTTCATCTCAGTTATAAAACGCCCCTAGTGCATTTATATTTGTCATTAACCTTAATCTATCGACTTTCTAGAAGTAAGTCAAGGAAGGGCAATGAGAAAGGATTTAGTGAAAAAATAACAGCATACATGTTATGATAAACAAGAATACAAATAACAGGGTCTCCCTACAGAATTGGAGTGAGTTATATGTTCTGGTTAGGTATGTCATTCCCTTTATTAGCCATTATTTTCATTGTCTTCTCTGTGCGTGAAGAAAAGAAACGTAAATTGAAAAAACAAGAAAAAGAAGCTAGATGGGAAGCACAAAAACAACAAGAAGCGAAAGCTAAAGAAGAACAAGCGGCTAAAACTCAAGAAACTGAAAATCAACAACCACAAGATGTTAAAGCACTTGAACAACAACAAGAACATCGAGAAGTAACAGCTGAAGAAGAAGCACAACGTGTTGAAGCAAAAGCAGCCGCGAATGCACCACACGAAGAAGATAAACCTTCTTCATAATTGAATCATGATGAATTGAAAGCTGACCGAAAGTATAACCGGTCAGCTTTTTCATTACGTTTCTATTTACTTCAAATACACAACGATACTAAATTTTCCCGACTAATGATTCAGAAATAGGCTATACTATATAAAATAAGAAAATTCAGATAATTAATAGTAGGAAAGAGGAATGTGTATGACAGAAAATACAAAGGAAAATTCAAAAGATTCATCTTCAAAATTCCAGTTAAAAACACCTCATACGTATGCATTGTTAATGATGATTATCGCCATTGCTTGCGTCTTGACGTATATTATTCCAGCAGGGGAATATAAACGCGTAGATAAAGGGGGACAAACGTTAGTAGTCCCAGGTTCATATCATAGTATTGAACAACACGGGGTGTCATTTTTAGATTTATTCCGTGCAGTACCTGAAGGTTTACTGACAGGAGGAGAAATTGTCTTTTATATCTTTTTAGTCGGTGGTGCCTTCGGTATTGTACATAGAACAGGCGCATTTGAAAATGGGATTAACCAAGCGATTAAAACATTAGGTTCTTCGCGCATCTTAATGATTCCATTAACTATGATTGTGTTCTCTATTTTAGGCTTTTCAATTGGTTTAGCAGAAGAAACCATTATCTTTGTGCCGATCGGTGTAATCATTGCGAGAACCCTAGGTTATGATGCGATGACAGGAGCCGCGATGGTGATTTTAGGTGCTGCAAGTGGATTTATTGGAGGTATGTTGAATCCATTTACAGTCGGTGTTGCGCAAACCGTTGCTGAACTTCCTATGTTCTCAGGTTGGGGGTTACGTTCCATCATTTATATATTCATTCTAGCCGCAGCAATCGGGTCGGTAATGTTTTATGCTAGAAAAGTGAAACGTAATCCAAAGAAAAGTGTCGTTTATGCTTTAGAACAAGAAGAAGGTCAAAGTCATAAAGCTATAGAATATGAACGCTTTACCAAACGTCAGGCCTTCGCATTAAGTATTATTGCGTTAACTATTGTGTTTAACGTCTATGGTATCTTTCGTTATGAATGGTCTTTTAATCAAATGAGCGCAAACTTTGTTTTAGCAGGTTTGCTTGCAGGGTTTGTCAGTGACTTAGGTATGAATGGTACCTTTGATGCTTTTATTGAAGGAATGAAAGACATTTTATTTGGCGCAATGATTGTTGGTTTTGCGAAAGGCATTGTCGTTATTTTAGAACAAGGTAAAATTATTGATTCTATTATTCATGGAATGACTACACTACTCAATGATGTCCCATCGTCTATTGTGATTATTGTGATGTTTATCTTCCAGTTTTTCCTTAACTTCTTCATTCCATCTGGTTCAGGACAAGCCTTGACTACAATGCCTTTGATGGTGCCGATTTCAGACTTGCTAGATATTAATCGTCAACTTACAGTGCTTGCTTTCCAATATGGTGATTCCATCAGCAATGTGCTGTTTCCGACTTCTGCCATTTTAATGGGTGCACTCGCAGTTGCGAAAATTTCATACGTACAGTGGTTGAAATTCGCTTGGAAATTGATTCTGCTGTGGGTTATTATTTGTGCGATTGCCATGTCCATCGCATTGCTTGTCGGCTATTAGGGAATACTAACTCTGTTCAAAGTTAAAACATGAGGAGGAAGTGTCCTTGAATCAACACGAGAAAGAGAAATTATGGCGTGAATATAAATATGAAGTCATGTGGCATAGCCAAGCACACTATAACCAAATCAGATCAGTCATGAAAGATAATGTAGAAGGTGAGGTATTACAACGCTTGATTGATGAAGCATTAGCCCTCCCTCCGTCTAAAGGTGCCGTCATCAATACGTTTGATCATATGTGGGGCTATTTTAAGAAAGAAGCGGATGATACTGAAAAAAATCGACACCAAACATTGAAAGCGGACTTCGAATCAGAGAAAACAACATCTGATGAACTCTTGTCATTTATCTATACACTTGCGACTAAATATCAAAGTAAGTACTTATTAAATTCTTCAATTTTGAAGAATGCATGACAGAAAATCAGAAGTATTAAAAAATTTGAGGAAAGTGGTAGGTTATTAAATGACTTTTATCTGATTTTCGCTTAACATGTAACACAAGTTTCAAATTAAATCAGATTTGGTTAACTGAATAACTTAACTTATTATTAAAATTTCAAATAGAGGGTAATTGACTCTAGTAGGAATAATGACAGCAAGGTGTGAAATGTTATGGAACAATTAATAAATGATGATTACGAATACTGCAGAAAGATAATGGAAGAGTACTCAAAGACCTTCTCTTATGCGTTTAATAGTCTGCCTGAACAAGAGCGTAAAGCAGTTTGGGCGATTTATGCAGTATGTCGTATGATAGATGACAGTATAGATGAATATGAAGATCCAAAACGCTTAGATGCGATTCGTGAAGATTTAGAACACATCTACGATGGAGATTCTGAAAATGTGAACTTTAATAGTAACGCATCTGTGATGCGCGCGTTTCGTCATACACTAAAATCTTATCCTGTTCCATTACATGCCTTTAAAACATTAATGGATTACGTGGAAAGCGATTTGACTATGACAGCATTAGAAACAGATGAAGAGCTAGATGCCTATTGTTACGGCGTGGCAGGTACGATTGGTGAATTACTGACACCTGTACTTGCTTATGAACAATATTATGAGACAGCAGATAAAGTGGGGATTGAACTCGGTAAAGCCCTACAAATCACAAATATTTTACGTGATGTCGGTGAAGACTTTGAAAACAACCGTATCTATTTAAGCGCAAATCGCTTAAAAGAATATAATGTTGATTTAAAAGCGGTATATGAAAAGGGTGTGACGCAAAACTATATTGATTTGTGGGAAAGTTACGCCAAAGATGCGGATGCTATGTATCATAATGCATTAAGTCATTTAGATTACTTCCACGAAGATGCACGCCCCATTATTGAAGTTGCAGCTCAAGCGTATCGTGAAATCCTTGAAGTTGTACGTAAAAAGAATTATTCATTGCACCAACGTGCATATGTCAGTCGCATGAAAAAAGGTCAAATTTACCGTCGTGTCATGAAATCATACAAATAACTTTAAACTTAAAACAATAAACTATAAACAAAACCAGCATGTGATGTTTCAAACAGGCATGCTGGTTTTGTCATGTTTATAGCTTAATTAAATTCTACATATTGCGGTCCATCTTCTGAATCGCTATTCATTAATTTAATAGATCTTGGAATAGCTCTAATGACACAAAGTTTAGGGTCTTCTTTAGAATCAAAGAACGATTTATCTTGTTCGTCCCAAATCCAATCTAATACATCTGGATCTTCAGTGACTTCTAAGTCTGCATAGATTTCTAAGAAACTATGGTTTTTCGTATCATCATAGCCTAATAAAATATGCGCAACAGGATTTTGTTCGATTTCTTCAATCTTTACTGAGTCTGTACTAGTTTTCGTATATAAATCAAATTCTTGGTCATAGAAAATCATATATCGGCTATCTGGCTTATTGTCATAGGAAGTTGAAAGTACACCAATACGTGATGCTTTCATAATATCTTTAATCTTTTTTAAGACAACTTGTCTATCCATAGTATTCACCTCTTTTTTTATATTTACCCGTATGCGTTGGCAATAAAAGTTGTGTCAGGTATAACTCATCCTTTATGCATATTGTAAATGTCGCTATAATGAAGATGAAAAAAGAAGGAGGCATCATGGGATGGTACGAAAAATTGTGATTGCACCAGATTCATTTAAAGAAACTTTAACAGCGGCTGAAGCGGCACAAGCCATAGAATTAGGACTACAGGAAGTCTTGCCTGAAACGGTCATCTATGACAAAGTACCGATGGCTGATGGCGGTGAAGGGACGATGCAGTCGCTCCATGATGCCTTAGGCGGAACCATGAAACCTGTAAAAGCGACAGACGCTTTAGGCCGAATTATTGATGCACAATATTCATATGTTGAACAAAGTAAAACGGCTATTATTGAACTCGCAGAAGCTTCTAGTTTAGAAGCAATCGAACTCAAACATCGTAATCCGCTTGTGACTTCTACATACGGTACAGGGCAATTGATTTTAAGCGCACTAAATCAAGGTGCACAAAAAATTATCCTCGGTATTGGCGGAAGTGCGACCAATGATGGCGGAACAGGTATGATGAAAGCACTTGGCGTAAAATTCCTTGATGAGAAAGGTGACAACTTACCTGAAGGTGGTGCCGCTCTAATCAACCTTGCGCAAATTAATATTTCTAATTTAGACAAACGGCTGAAAAACGTAACTTTTGAAGTAGTCTGTGATGTTGATAACCCATTACTTGGACCCACAGGTGCTACTCATACGTACGCTAAACAAAAAGGCGCTTCACCAAAAGATATTGAACAACTCGAACAAGCTTTAACACATTATAATCATGTGTTAACAGAAACTTTTCAACATGATTATTCAAATGTACCAGGTGCGGGGGCTGCAGGTGGTACAGGTATTGCGTTAGTTGCTTTTTTAGATGCAGAACTTTCTCGAGGTATCGATATTGTTTTACATGAAACACAGTTAAAAGCACGTCTGAAAGATGCTGATATTTGTATTACCGGTGAAGGTAAAATCGATCGACAGACAATTTATGGGAAAACGCCGATTGGTGTTGCGAAAACAGCTCAACAATTTAACATACCTGTTATTGCGTTATGCGGCGTAACTGGAGAAGGCTATGAAGCTGTTAAAACACATGGGATTGATCACGTCTTCAGTGTGACTGGCCTAGATGACAGACCACCAAACGACCATGCTTCAATCAGTAAAGCAGAAGCACTTGCACATCCATTTCGTTATTTAAAAGCACTCGCACAAGATGCGGCACATAGATTAGAATTAGGGAAGAACGTCTAAATAGTTAGACGTTCTCAGACTGTCGACAAAGTCCTACGGACTTGTC